>NZ_CP122539.1:1285000-1585000 GCF_029853675.1 Tenacibaculum tangerinum
AATACCGATGGCAGCAATGCAATACCTCTCAGTGTAGATTTCGACTACCGCGATGCCAGTAACGACGAGTGCGACGCTAGTATCTCATTTAATATTGATACCGATGGTGATAATGTAACCGATATCTGTGATATAGACGACGATAACGATGGGATTTTGGATGTAAACGAAGGACTTTCTATAAGTGATTTGAATGCTGAAATAGAAGCTTTACCCACTGGAAGCGTTCCCTCTTCAAGTACTGTTCAGAATATAATTGCAACCTGCAATGTTGGTGATGGTACACTCTTTTCTTCCTCTCCTACAATGACTCCTTTTGAAGGTAGCAAAACAATAATTTTCCACACAAATTATCCTGGTTATGGTGGTGTAGGTGCAGGTCCCGTTGGAAGTAGGTTAGAGACTTGGAGCATACTATTGAATCAACCAATTAATGCAGGAGAAACGGTAACGATAAGTTTTAGAGGACGAGTAAAGGAGGATGGATTAAGAAATTGGGATGCACCTTGTAATATTTATATACGCGGTGGAACCAGTTTTGGAGACGAAACAATTCCTGTGGGCACCAGTAAGGTTCTTACGACATCAGAATGGACTCTATCAGAAATTGTCTATACAGCCCCATCCCTAACGTCGCATTTTACGATTTATAATGTAGCGACAATAGCTCAAGAATCGTTTGTGGCTATGGATGATATAAGAATCTCTAGAGATATTGATTCAGATATGGATGGTATTGTAAATAGATTGGATTTAGACTCCGACAACGACGGTATTCCCGATAATATAGAGGCACAAACGACTCAGGGTTATATTGTTCCCTCTGGAGCACCCGGAGCAGGATTTGCAGACATAGACAGCGACGGTCTAGACGATAACTACGATGCAGACACTGGCTCTACTACCACTACAAACAGCATTGGCCTTACCCCTGTTAATACCGATACATTGGGAGACGAGCCCGATTATTTAGATACCGATAGTGACGAAGATGGTATTCTCGATATAAACGAAAGTTTTGCTACACTACCCGCTGGTACAGAAGGCACAAACGGCCTATATGATAACACCGAGACGGCCGATGACTATACCGATGTAAATGGTAATGCCTATGGTGGTAGTGCATTTGCACTACTCGATACTGATAATGACACCGCTGCAAATGGTAGCGATGCTTCACCAACGATTACTGATTTTGACTATCGCGATACCCTTATAGCTGTCGATCCTTGCGATCCTATTGCCTCAGGCAATACCGACACCGATGACGATGGCGTATCAGATATTTGCGATTTAGACGACGACAATGATGGGATATTGGACTTGGTTGAGATACAATGTAGTTATGTAGATATCACAAGCACAATTCTGAATATACCTCCTAATTCAACCAACGTAAGCGGAACGCAAGATATCAGTTCAGCATTGGGCTTACCTGCTGGAACGGTTATAGTAGATTATAGTGGTGTGAGAACAAATTCAGGTGGAGCATTAATATCACCTATAGGTGATATGCCCAAGTTTACAGTAAGTTCTACCCACCCACTTCGATTTGAATTTATCCATGGAGGGTTTATTATAGGAGGATCAGGTAGAAGAGACAATTTTCATCCTGGTCTATCTGCTGGAGAGTTTACATTTACTGGTAGTTTGAATACGCAGTTTGTAAATGGATATGAGGCTTCTACTAATACCTACTATGTAGAAGCCCTGAGTGGCGTCGACTTTGCTGGTGACATTAGTTGGGAATCAGATAATATTCTTTATAGTTTTGATTTTGAGGTATCTAGTACAAGTAATGGCACACCAGTATATTTTATAAATCTTTGTCCAGCTACCGATACGGACGGGGACGGCATCGTTGACTTCCTGGACCTCGACTCCGATAACGACGGTTGTTTTGATGTGGTAGAATCTGGTGGATTAGATGGTAATAACGATGGTATTTTGGATGACGGAAGCACCACACCCCCAGCCGTAGTAGTAGATGGAAATGGACAGGTAACCAACGGTACTGGCGGTTACAATGGTGCTAATGGTACAGAAACGGTAAGTGATGTCATTTCGAATGTTGCCATAGCCCCCAGCCCTGCAGCGGTTTGTACAGGCAGTGATATTACACTCACAGCCACACCTACAGGCCTTCGCGTAACCGATTTTGGACCTACCGGAGCCACCACAGACGATACGACCATTCCTATTCCTGCTGGAGATTATGTGTACCGTTGGTACGATACCACAGCACCTGCCACTACATTAAGTACGGCAAGCACATTAGATCTAACCAATGTCACAACAAATGGCACATACGCCGTAGAAGTAAGTACTAATAATAATACTTTTAGTGCAGACAATACCGGTTGTGGGCTTGAACAAACCATTACCGTAACAGTAAACCCATTACCCACAGCACCAACTATAAATCCTATTAATGCGACTATATGTGCAGGAGATGACGCCGTATTTACAGTGTCAGGAGACTCTGGAGCTGTTGTAAGTTACGACGGTGCCGCTACAGGTACAGTAACTCTAGGTGCAGGAGGAACAGCAACAATTACAGTTCCTAGTGTATCTTCAGAAACTACCATTAACGTAACGGATAGTACCAATCCAATTACGGGTTGTAGTATACCCTTAACAGGTGTTAGCGCAACGGTTTCGGTAATTTACAAGCCCATACTCACCGTAGGAGATATGACCTGTGATGCCACTACCTATACTGTGAACTACATTTCAGATGGAGCTACCATTACCGCTTCGGGGGGTACGGTTGATGCCACTACCAATACCATTACAGGTATTGCCTTAGGCGATGATATTACCATTACCGCAAGCAATGGCGCTGGATGTGATACCACCATCAGTGTGACAGGTCCTGATACCTGTCCGACAGATTGTGTGCAACCAGACCTAAGCCTAGGACAAGCCGTATGTGACGGAGTGGGTGCAACAACCTATACCGTAAGCTATACCGAAAATACAGGGGCTACCCTACTGGTGGTAGGCGGTACCGATAACAACAACGGAACCATTACTGGTAACATCGGTACCAATATGACCGTAACAGCTACCAATGGAAACTGTGAACTCTCACTCGCAGTAACCAGTCCCGTAGCCTGTGACGATCCTTGTGAAAATACAGCCATTAGTATCGGAGGTACCTCGTGTGCTACCGATGGAAGCGCTACTTACGATGTTACCTTTACCGCTACTGCGGGTGCCACAGTAACTGCCTCGGTAGGAACCGTAGGTGCAGGCGTGGTAACCGACATTCCTAGTGGAACCGAGGTAGTCTTAACAGTAAGCTTCCCAGGGTGTGCAGAAAATACCGTGGTGACCGTACCCAGTGCAGATTGTCCGCTATGTGATTTACCTGTACTGACTGTGGGCGAGATCACCTGTGATGCCACTACCTATACTGTGAATTACTTCTCAGATGGAGCTACCATTACCGCTTCGGGGGGTACGGTTGATGCCACTACCAATACCATTACAGGTATTGCCTTAGGCGATGATATTACCATTACCGCAAGCAATGGCGTTGGATGTGATACCACCATCAGTGTGACAGGACCTGATACCTGTCCGACAGATTGTGTGCAACCAGACCTAAGCCTAGGACAAGCCGTATGTGACGGAGTGGGTGCAACAACCTATACCGTAAGCTATACCGAAAATACAGGGGCTACCCTACTGGTGGTAGGCGGTACCGATAACAACAACGGAACCATTACTGGTAACATCGGTACCAATATGACCGTAACAGCTACCAATGGAAACTGTGAACTCTCACTCGCAGTAACCAGTCCCGTAGCCTGTGACGATCCTTGTGAAAATACAGCCATTAGTATCGGAGGTACCTCGTGTGCTACCGATGGAAGTGCTACTTACGATCTTACCTTTACCGCTACTGCGGGTGCCACGGTAACTGCCTCGGTAGGAACCGTAGGTGCAGGCGTGGTAACCGACATTCCTAGTGGAACCGAAGTCGTACTTACCGTAAGCTTCCCAGGGTGTGCAGAGAATACCGTGGTGACTGTACCGAGTGCAGATTGTCCGCTATGTGATTTACCTGTACTGACTGTGGGCGAGATCACCTGTGATGCCACTACCTATACTGTGAACTACATTTCAGACGGAGCTACCATTACCGCTTCGGGGGGTACGGTTGATGCCACTACCAATACCATTACAGGTATTGCCTTAGGCGATGATATTACCATTACCGCAAGCAATGGCGCTGGATGTGATACCACCATCAGTGTGACAGGTCCTGATACCTGTCCGACAGATTGTGTGCAACCAGACCTAAGCCTAGGACAAGCCGTATGTGACGGAGTGGGTGCAACAACCTATACCGTAAGCTATACCGAAAATACAGGGGCTACCCTACTGGTGGTAGGCGGTACCGATAACAACAACGGAACCATTACTGGTAACATCGGTACCAATATGACCGTAACCGCTACCAATGGAAACTGTGAACTCTCACTCGCAGTAACCAGTCCCGTAGCCTGTGACGATCCTTGTGAAAATACAGCCATTAGTATCGGAGGTACCTCGTGTGCTACCGATGGAAGCGCTACTTACGATGTTACCTTTACCGCTACTGCGGGTGCCACGGTAACTGCCTCGGCAGGAACCGTAGGTGCAGGCGTGGTAACCGACATTCCTAGTGGAACCGAAGTGGTACTTACCGTAAGCTTCCCAGGGTGTGCAGAGAATACCGTGGTGACTGTACCGAGTGCAGATTGTCCGCTATGTGATTTACCTGTACTGACTGTGGGCGAGATCACCTGTGATGCCACTACCTATAGCATCACCTACTTCTCAGACGGAGCTACCATTACCGCTTCGGGGGGTACGGTTGATGCCACTACCAATACCATTACAGGTATTGCCTTAGGCGATGATATTACCATTACCGCAAGCAATGGCGCTGGATGTGATACCACCATCAGTGTGACAGGACCTGATACCTGTCCGACAGATTGTGTACAACCTGACCTAAGCCTAGGACAAGCCGTATGTGACGGAGTGGGTGCAACAACCTATACCGTAAGCTATACCGAAAATACAGGGGCTACCCTACTGGTGGTAGGCGGTACCGATAACAACAACGGAACCATTACTGGTAACATCGGTACCAATATGACCGTAACAGCTACCAATGGAAACTGTGAACTCTCACTCGCAGTAACCAGTCCCGTAGCCTGTGACGATCCTTGTGAAAATACAGCCATTAGTATCGGAGGTACCTCGTGTGCTACCGATGGAAGTGCTACTTACGATGTTACCTTTACCGCTACTGCGGGTGCCACGGTAACTGCCTCGGTAGGAACCGTAGGTGCAGGCGTGGTAACCGACATTCCTAGTGGAACCGAAGTCGTACTTACCGTAAGCTTCCCAGGGTGTGCAGAGAATACCGTGGTGACTGTACCGAGTGCAGATTGTCCGCTATGTGATTTACCTGTACTGACTGTGGGCGAGATCACCTGTGATGCCACTACCTATACTGTGAATTACTTCTCAGATGGAGCTACCATTACCGCTTCGGGGGGTACGGTTGATGCCACTACCAATACCATTACAGGTATTGCCTTAGGCGATGATATTACCATTACCGCAAGCAATGTCGCTGGATGTGATACCACCATCAGTGTGACAGGTCCTGATACCTGTCCGACAGATTGTGTGCAACCAGACCTAAGCCTAGGACAAGCCGTATGTGACGGAGTGGGTGCAACAACCTATACCGTAAGCTATACCGAAAATACAGGGGCTACCCTACTGGTGGTAGGCGGTACCGATAACAACAACGGAACCATTACTGGTAACATCGGTACCAATATGACCGTAACCGCTACCAATGGAAACTGTGAACTCTCACTCGCAGTAACCAGTCCCGTAGCCTGTGACGATCCTTGTGAAAATACAGCCATTAGTATCGGAGGTACCTCGTGTGCTACCGATGGAAGTGCTACTTACGATGTTACCTTTACCGCTACTGCGGGTGCCACAGTAACTGCCTCGGTAGGAACCGTAGGTGCAGGCGTGGTAACCGACATTCCTAGTGGAACCGAGGTAGTCTTAACAGTAAGCTTCCCAGGGTGTGCAGAAAATACCGTGGTGACTGTACCGAGTGCAGATTGTCCGCTATGTGATTTACCTGTACTGACTGTGGGCGAGATCACCTGTGATGCCACTACCTATACTGTGAATTACTTCTCAGATGGAGCTACCATTACCGCTTCGGGGGGTACGGTTGATGCCACTACCAATACCATTACAGGTATTGCCTTAGGCGATGATATTACCATTACCGCAAGCAATGGCGCTGGATGTGATACCACCATCAGTGTGACAGGTCCTGATACCTGTCCGACAGATTGTGTACAACCAGACCTAAGCCTAGGACAAGCCGTATGTGACGGAGTGGGTGCAACAACCTATACCGTAAGCTATACCGAAAATACAGGGGCTACCCTACTGGTGGTAGGCGGTACCGATAACAACAACGGAACCATTACTGGTAACATCGGTACCAATATGACCGTAACAGCTACCAATGGAAACTGTGAAATCTCACTCGCAGTAACCAGTCCCGTAGCCTGTGACGATCCTTGTGAAAATACAGCCATTAGTATCGGAGGTACCTCGTGTGCTACCGATGGAAGTGCTACTTACGATGTTACCTTTACCGCTACTGCGGGTGCCACAGTAACTGCCTCGGTAGGAACCGTAGGTGCAGGCGTGGTAACCGACATTCCTAGTGGAACCGAAGTCGTACTTACCGTAAGCTTCCCAGGGTGTGCAGAGAATACCGTGGTGACTGTACCGAGTGCAGATTGTCCGCTATGTGATTTACCTGTACTGACTGTGGGCGAGATCACCTGTGATGCCACTACCTATACTGTGAATTACTTCTCAGATGGAGCTACCATTACCGCTTCGGGGGGTACGGTTGATGCCACTACCAATACCATTACAGGTATTGCCTTAGGCGATGATATTACCATTACCGCAAGCAATGTCGCTGGATGTGATACCACCATCAGTGTGACAGGTCCTGATACCTGTCCGACAGATTGTGTGCAACCAGACCTAAGCCTAGGACAAGCCGTATGTGACGGAGTGGGTGCAACAACCTATACCGTAAGCTATACCGAAAATACAGGGGCTACCCTACTGGTGGTAGGCGGTACCGATAACAACAACGGAACCATTACTGGTACCATCGGTACCAATATGACCGTAACCGCTACCAATGGAAACTGTGAACTCTCACTCGCAGTAACCAGTCCCGTAGCCTGTGACGATCCTTGTGAAAATACAGCCATTAGTATCGGAGGTACCTCGTGTGCTACCGATGGAAGTGCTACTTACGATGTTACCTTTACCGCTACTGCGGGTGCCACGGTAACTGCCTCGGTAGGAACCGTAGGTGCAGGCGTGGTAACCGACATTCCTAGTGGAACCGAGGTAGTCTTAACAGTAAGCTTCCCAGGGTGTGCAGAAAATACCGTGGTGACTGTACCGAGTGCAGATTGTCCGCTATGTGATTTACCTGTACTGACTGTGGGCGAGATCACCTGTGATGCCACTACCTATACTGTGAATTACTTCTCAGATGGAGCTACCATTACCGCTTCGGGGGGTACGGTTGATGCCACTACCAATACCATTACAGGTATTGCCTTAGGCGATGATATTACCATTACCGCAAGCAATGGCGCTGGATGTGATACCACCATCAGTGTGACAGGTCCTGATACCTGTCCGACAGATTGTGTGCAACCAGACCTAAGCCTAGGACAAGCCGTATGTGACGGAGTGGGTGCAACAACCTATACCGTAAGCTATACCGAAAATACAGGGGCTACCCTACTGGTGGTAGGCGGTACCGATAACAACAACGGAACCATTACTGGTAACATCGGTACCAATATGACCGTAACAGCTACCAATGGAAACTGTGAACTCTCACTCGCAGTAACCAGTCCCGTAGCCTGTGACGATCCTTGTGAAAATACAGCCATTAGTATCGGAGGTACCTCGTGTGCTACCGATGGAAGTGCTACTTACGATGTTACCTTTACCGCTACTGCGGGTGCCACAGTAACTGCCTCGGTAGGAACCGTAGGTGCAGGCGTGGTAACCGACATTCCTAGTGGAACCGAGGTAGTCTTAACAGTAAGCTTCCCAGGGTGTGCAGAAAATACCGTGGTGACTGTACCGAGTGCAGATTGTCCGCTATGTGATTTACCTGTACTGACTGTGGGCGAGATCACCTGTGATGCCACTACCTATAGTGTGAACTACATTTCAGACGGAGCTACCATTACCGCTTCCGGGGGTACGGTTGATGCCACTACCAATACCATTACAGGTATTGCCTTAGGCGATGATATTACCATTACCGCAAGCAATGGCGCTGGATGTGATACCACCATCAGTGTGACAGGTCCTGATACCTGTCCGACAGATTGTGTGCAACCAGACCTAAGCCTAGGACAAGCCGTATGTGACGGAGTGGGTGCAACAACCTATACCGTAAGCTATACCGAAAATACAGGGGCTACCCTACTGGTGGTAGGCGGTACCGATAACAACAACGGAACCATTACTGGTAACATCGGTACCAATATGACCGTAACAGCTACCAATGGAAACTGTGAACTCTCACTCGCAGTAACCAGTCCCGTAGCCTGTGACGATCCTTGTGAAAATACAGCCATTAGTATCGGAGGTACCTCGTGTGCTACCGATGGAAGTGCTACTTACGATGTTACCTTTACCGCTACTGCGGGTGCCACAGTAACTGCCTCGGTAGGAACCGTAGGTGCAGGCGTGGTAACCGACATTCCTAGTGGAACCGAGGTAGTCTTAACAGTAAGCTTCCCAGGGTGTGCAGAGAATACCGTGGTGACTGTACCGAGTGCAGATTGTCCGCTATGTGATTTACCTGTACTGACTGTGGGCGAGATCACCTGTGATGCCACTACCTATACTGTGAATTACTTCTCAGATGGAGCTACCATTACCGCTTCGGGGGGTACGGTTGATGCCACTACCAATACCATTACAGGTATTGCCTTAGGCGATGATATTACCATTACAGCAAGCAATGGCGCTGGATGTGATACCACCATCAGTGTGACAGGTCCTGATACCTGTCCGACAGATTGTGTGCAACCAGACCTAAGCCTAGGACAAGCCGTATGTGACGGAGTGGGTGCAACAACCTATACCGTAAGCTATACCGAAAATACAGGGGCTACCCTACTGGTGGTAGGCGGTACCGATAACAACAACGGAACCATTACCGGTAACATCGGTACCAATATGACCGTAACAGCTACCAATGGAAACTGTGAACTCTCACTCGCAGTAACCAGTCCCGTAGCCTGTGACGATCCTTGTGAAAATACAGCCATTAGTATCGGAGGTACCTCGTGTGCTACCGATGGAAGTGCTACTTACGATCTTACCTTTACCGCTACTGCGGGTGCCACGGTAACTGCCTCGGTAGGAACCGTAAGTGCAGGCGTGGTAACCGACATTCCTAGTGGAACAGACGTAGTCTTAACAGTAAGCTTCCCAGGGTGTGCAGAAAATACCGTGGTGACTGTACCGAGTGCAGATTGTCCGCTATGCGATTTACCTGTACTGACTGTGGGCGAGATCACCTGTGATGCCACTACCTATACTGTGAATTACTTCTCAGATGGAGCTACCATTACCGCTTCCGGGGGTACGGTTGATGCCACTACCAATACCATTACAGGTATTCCCTTAGGCGATGATATTACCATTACCGCAAGCAATGGCGCTGGATGTGATACCACCATCAGTGTGACAGGTCCTGATACCTGTCCGACAGATTGTGTGCAACCTGACCTAAGCCTAGGACAAGCCGTATGTGACGGAGTGGGTGCAACAACCTATACCGTAAGCTATACCGAAAATACAGGGGCTACCCTACTGGTGGTAGGCGGTACCGATAACAACAACGGAACCATTACTGGTAACATCGGTACCAATATGACCGTAACAGCTACCAATGGAAACTGTGAACTCTCACTCGCAGTAACCAGTCCCGTAGCCTGTGACGATCCTTGTGAAAATACAGCCATTAGTATCGGAGGTACCTCGTGTGCTACCGATGGAAGTGCTACTTACGATCTTACCTTTACCGCTACTGCGGGTGCCACGGTAACTGCCTCGGTAGGAACCGTAGGTGCAGGCGTGGTAACCGACATTCCTAGTGGAACAGACGTAGTCTTAACAGTAAGCTTCCCAGGGTGTGCAGAAAATACCGTGGTGACTGTACCGAGTGCAGATTGTCCGCTATGTGATTTACCTGTACTGACTGTGGGCGAGATCACCTGTGATGCCACTACCTATACTGTGAATTACTTCTCAGATGGAGCTACCATTACCGCTTCGGGGGGTACGGTTGATGCCACTACCAATACCATTACAGGTATTGCCTTAGGCGATGATATTACCATTACCGCAAGCAATGGCGCTGGATGTGATACCACCATCAGTGTGACAGGTCCTGATACCTGTCCGACAGATTGTGTGCAACCAGACCTAAGCCTAGGACAAGCCGTATGTGACGGAGTGGGTGCAACAACCTATACCGTAAGCTATACCGAAAATACAGGGGCTACCCTACTGGTGGTAGGCGGTACCGATAATAACAACGGAACCATTACTGGTACCATCGGTACCAATATGACCATAACAGCTACCAATGGAAACTGTGAACTCTCACTCGCAGTAACCAGTCCCGTAGCCTGTGACGATCCTTGTGAAAATACAGCCATTAGTATCGGAGGTACCTCGTGTGCTACCGATGGAAGCGCTACTTACGATGTTACCTTTACCGCTACTGCGGGTGCCACGGTAACTGCCTCGGTAGGAACCGTAGGTGCAGGCGTGGTAACCGGCATTCCTAGTGGAACCGAAGTCGTACTTACCGTAAGCTTCCCAGGGTGTGCAGAGAATACCGTGGTGACCGTACCGAGTAAAAATTGTAAACGACCTAGCATTAGTTTATTAAAAACTGCAACGTTCAATGATGAAAATGGTGATGGCATTGCACAGTCTGGTGAAACAATTACTTATAGTTTTGAAGTTATTAATACTGGAAATGTGGCTTTGAATAACATCAGTATCAACGACGATTTATTAGGCGGAATAGTGTGTACCATACCTACCTTAAACATAGGAGAAGTTAATACCAGTTGCTCGGCAACCTACAGTATTACCCAAATTGATGTAGATACTGGAAGTGTTACCAATGCCGCTGTGGTTACGGCTACTGATTCTGATAACAATACCATTAGTGATAATTCTGATGACCCTAATAACCCTACTGATGATGACCCTGATGCTGATGGTGATCCCGATGACCCAACGGTGTCAACTTTACAACAACAGCCTGCAATAGAGGTTACTAAAACCATGGAGGTATCGGGTGTAAATGTTGGAGACCTAATTACCTATACAATTAGCGTGGAGAATACAGGAAATATGACACTTGATAATTTGAGCTTAGAAGACACCTTAACAAACGGATTTGGTGATGTAATCAGCTTAACTACCGAGCCTACATTTGTATATGCTACTCTTGGTAGTCCTGAAGGAACTTTACTACCTAAAGAAATTGCTGAGTACACCGCTACCTTTGTAATTACACAACAGGCGCTGAATTCTTCTACAGTGTCTAATACTGTGCTTGTTACTGCAGATGCCAATAACGGAGAAATAGTCGAAGACGTCAGCGACGACGGAGACGATTTTGATGGAAACACTGTCGATGACCCTACCGAAATAACATTGGGATGTCTTGAGATCTTTAATGAGTTTACTCCTAATGGAGATGGTATTGACGAAACATTTGTGATTAATTGTATCGAACAATACCCAAACAACACGCTAGAAGTATATAACAGATGGGGGAACCTCGTATTTAAAACCAAAGGATATAGAAATGATTGGAATGGGTTCGCTAATGTAAAAGCTGTTTTGAATACTGGAAGTGATTTACCTGTGGGTACGTACTACTATGTACTTGATTTAGGAGATAACTCTAAACCAAGAGTGGGATGGTTATACATACATCGATAATTGAATAATACGTGATAAAAATTATTAAAATGAGCATAAAAAAATCATCTCTATTAAACATCGTATTCTTAATGCTTTGCGCATTAACAATAAATTTTAGTTATGCACAGCAAGACCCTCAATACACTCATTATATGTATAATACATTGAGTATTAACCCTGCTTATGCCGGACAAAGAAATAATTTAAGTATTGTAGCTTTGCACCGTACACAGTGGGTGGGTATTGAAGGGTCTCCACAAACCCAATCGTTAGGTATTCATTCTCCTTTGAGAAATCAGCAGCTCGCTATTGGATTCAACGCAGTTATGGATGCTTTAGGACCCGCTAATGAATCTTTTGTGGATGCTAATTTCTCCTATTCCATACTTATAAATGAGCACAACACCGAACTCTCTTTTGGTATGAAAGCAGGATGGCATATAATAACAACCGATTGGAGCAAAGGACAGTTTCAAACTCTATCCAACCCCCTATTTCAAGAAAATGTGAATCTTAGTTCCTTTGTCATAGGAGCAGGTTTGTATTTAAGTAATGATAATTGGTACTTGGGGGTTTCTATACCTAATTTCCTAACTACAAAACATTATGATGACTTTCAAGAGTCTTTGGCTACCGAAAGACTGCATTATTTTTTAATTGGAGGATATGTATTCAACTTAAGCAGTACTGTGAAGTTTAAACCCGCTTTTTTAGTAAAAGCAACTTCTGGGTCTCCTGTAATTGCTGATGTTTCTGCTAATGCTTTATTCAATGATAAGTTTACCCTTGGATTGGCGTGGAGATGGAACGACTCTTTTGCTGGCTTGGCTGGATTCCAGATTAATAAAAATCTGTACATAGGGTATGGGTACGATTTGACTACCACTAATTTGAATAACTACAATACCGGGACACACGAAGTGTTATTAAGATATGAAATCATTAAGCAAGGAAGACAAGTTTCTCCTAGATTCTTTTAAAATAAACAAGTATGAATACTCAAAAAAATAAACGGCTACTACATGTCACTCTTCTTATCATTATTTGTCTATTTCCTACATGGTTAGTGGCTCAAAGAGCAAAAATAAAGCAGGCAAATAAAGAATATAAAGATTTTGCATACGTAAGAACAAGTGAAATTTTACTTGAAGTCGTAGAAAAAGGATACAAATCGGTCGATGTACTAAAAAAATTAGGCGATTCTTTTTACTTCAATAGCGACATGGAACAAGCCGCTAAATGGTATGGAGAACTCTTTACATTAGACAAAGAAAAAATAGATACTGAATATTATTTTAGGTATGCGCAAGCCCTGAAGTCTATACAAAACTATCAAGAATCTGATCGATGGATGGAAAAATTTGCCGAACTAAACAGTAGTGATTTGAGAGCCAAAGCTTTTTTAACAAATCAAGATTATTTATCAAATATTAAAAATGCTAGCAAAGACTTTGAACTGGAAAACTTAAAAATAAACACCGAATTATCAGACTTTGGAACCTTTATTTTTGACAATAAATTGTATTTCTCTTCTTCAAAAGGAAATGGTAAAAAATACAAATGGAACGAACTACCCTATTTCAACCTATACACCGCTGAAAAAACAACAGAAGGATACCAACAGGTAAAAGAACTAGAAGGTGTTAACACAAAATATCATGAATCTAGCGTAGCCATTACTCCTGATGGGAAAACTATGTATTTTACCCGAAGTAATTATTACAAAGGAAAATACAAAGAAGATAAAAAAGGAACCAATCATTTAAAACTTTTTAGAGCCTCCTTAAATGAAAACGGAAAGTGGGGTAATATACAATCGGTTCGATTCAATAGCAACAGCTATAGTGTAGCGCATCCAACCATTAATGCCAAAGGAACCAAACTCTATTTTTCATCTGATATGGACGGAACTGTAGGACAGTCTGATGTGTTTGTAGCAGAAATAAACCCAGATGGTTCTTTAGGAGATCCCGTTAATCTCGGAAAACAAATCAATACCGAAGTCCGAGAATCTTTCCCTTTTATAAATACAAAAGGAGATTTATTTTACGCTTCCAATGGTTTTAACGGTTTAGGAGGCTTAGACGTTTATGTCGTTAGAGGATTTGAATCTAAAAGAGAAAAAACAACCCTACTTAGTAGAAAATCTAGCCAAACCGATCAACAGTCCTATGGATGATTTTGCTTATTTTGAAGACTCAGAAAGTAAGGTGGGCTATCTAACTTCTAATCGTGAGGGAGGAAAAGGATACGACGACATTTATCAATTTTATATTCAAAAATGCAAACAAATACTTGCAGGTACTGTGTACGATGTAGATACTAAAAATCCTATTTCTCAAGCAAAAGTAACCTTGCTAACCGAAGACAATAACGTGATAAAACAAGTGGTGTCAGACTCTAAAGGTGGCTATACCTTTGATGACTTGAATTGCGAACAACAGTATTTAGTAAGGGCGTCGAAAGAAGAATATGCTACCCAAGAAAAAAGAATCAAAACAGGCTCTTCAAACAAGAAAAATATCATAGATCTTGAATTGAAACGCGATCAAATAATCCTCAATCCTTGTGATGACTTAGCCAAATTATTAGACATCCCTATCATTCATTTTGACTTTGATAAATATAACATAAGACCCGATGCGCAATTAGAACTCCAAAAAGTCTTAGCGGTTCTGAATAAATATCCTAGTATGGAAATTGATATTAGAAGTCATACCGATTGTAGAGGTTCTGATACCTATAACGAAGTCTTGTCCGAAAACAGAGCACAATCGACCAAAAAATACTTGATTGATAATGGAATCAACCCCAAAAGGCTTACCGCCAAAGGATATGGTGAATACCGATTGCTCAACAACTGCGATTGTAAAAACGAAAATGCCAATTGCTCTAAAGAACAACACCAAGCGAACAGAAGAAGCGAGTTTATCGTAACCAGCTTTAAAGGAAATAAATGTGATTATAAATAATGTCTAAACACAAAAAAGCTCATTCTTTTCGAATGAGCTTTTGGTTTTCTTATATCCTGTCGTTTTTACTGAAAATCAGTGTTGAATTTTATATAATCTAAAAATTCACGTTTGGTTTCTTTGTCTTTGAACGCTCCACCAAACTCAGCCGTTACTGTACTACTCTCAATATCTTTAATTCCACGTGAATTTACACACAAATGTTTCGCATCAATAACACAAGCTACATCTTGGGTACCCAGCGCTTCTTGCATGGCTTGAACTACTTGCATCGTTAAGCGTTCTTGTACTTGTGGTCGCTTTGAATAGTATTCTACTATACGGTTCATTTTAGACAAACCGATTACTTTACCATTTGAAATATACGCTACGTGAGCTCTACCAATAATTGGTAATAAATGGTGCTCACAAGTTGAGTATACAATGATGTTTTTTTCAACCAGCATTTCTCCGTACTTATAGGTGTTTTCGAAGGTGGATGCTCCTGGTTTATTTTTAGGGTTCAACCCCATAAACAACTCGTTCACGAACGCTTTGGCGACTCTTTTAGGAGTTCCTTGTAAGCTATCGTCTGTTAAATCCATTCCTAATGTTTCAAGAATTTCTTTTACATTTTCTTGAATTTTTTCTATTTTTTCGGTGTCAGAAATATCGAAAGCGTCTGCACGTAAAGGCGTTTTAGCCGACGTACCTACATGGTTCTCTCCTATTTCGTCTAATCTATCGTCATTCATTTTGTTGTTGTTCACTTCAAACATTTCTATCTAAAATTAGTAGGGCGCAAATTTACAACATTGTTGGTAATCTACTGCACTTTATTTATCAATTCCTCTAAAGAACAAGTAGTTTGCTCTCCTGATGACATCTCTTTTACAACAAGTGTACCATTTTCTACAGTGGTTACCACAAATTCAATTTCTCTGTTGGTAGCGTATTTCCATTGCTTTTTTTGCTGATTGTTACTGCCAGCTACATCGGGGTACATCTCTGCCTTTATGTCATTATTTCGCAAGGTTTTTATCATTTTAACCTTTTCTAAACTCTCGTTCTCCTCAAAATTTAAAAACAATACTTTGGGTTTTGGTAGTGCTACTGCCTCAAACAACGCTAGCTCTTCCATTACTAGGTAAATTCTATCCAATCCGAAGGAAATTCCTACTCCTGAAACGTCTTTTAAACCAAAGATTCCTGTTAAATCATCGTAACGACCACCGCCTCCGATAGAACCCATTTGTACACTTTTGGGTGCTGCTACTTCGTAAATAGCTCCCGTATAATAGTTCAATCCGCGTGCTAAGGTTACATCCAATTCTAAGGTTGCCGAATCTAAGCCCAACGCTTCTACCCTATCAACGACCGTTTTTAAATCTGCCACTCCTTGCAATCCTTCTTCTGAACCTTGCAACAAGTCTTCTAAAGAAGCTAACTTCTCTTGATTACTTCCTGAAAAGTGGAACAAGGGATCTACTTTTTCTATGGCTGTTGCTAATATTCCTTTAGAAAGCATTTCATTTACAACCCCTTCTTTCCCTATTTTGTCTAACTTATCTAACGCAACTGTAAAATCAATCAATTTATCTGATGCTCCAATGACCTCAGCAATTCCTGATAAGATTTTTCGGTTATTGAGTTTGATAGTCGTACCATTAAGTCCTAACTTACTAAAAACTGTATCGTACAATTGTACAAACTCTACTTCTTGCCATAGCGAAGTGCTGCCTACCACGTCGGCATCGCATTGATAAAACTCACGGAAACGTCCTTTTTGAGGTCTGTCTGCCCTCCAAACGGGTTGGATTTGATAGCGTTTAAACGGAAAGGTGATTTCGTTTTGGTGCTGTACGACGTACCGTGCAAACGGTACGGTTAAATCGTAACGCAAGGCTTTTTCGGAAATTTTGGGAGTTACCTTTAAACTGTTCTTTTCAGAAAGTAAGTGCTCATCAACCTTTTTTAAATAATCCCCAGAATTTAAGATTTTAAAAATCAAGCGATCTCCTTCTTCACCATATTTTCCCATTAGGGTATCTGAATTTTCAAAACTGGGTGTTTCAATGGGTTGAAATCCGAAATTTTCAAATGCATGCTTAATCGTATTGAAAATATAGTTTCTTTTGGCTACTTCAGTTGATGAAAAATCTCTTGTTCCTTTTGGGATGCCTACTTTCATTTTTAGTTAATTATAAATTGTTAATTTTTAATTCGGAATTGATTTGCGTTTTAGCCTGCAAATATCTGAAAAAATATGAAGAAAATGGTTATTCAGCTAAGGCTTTATTTTTGCGTTTTAAACTGGAAATTGTGGCGTTTAACTCAAATCCTAAAAGTAAGATAATGGAATTTAGCCACACAAAAAGCATTAATATTAAGAGAGTTCCAATAGACCCATATAATTGATTGTACTTGGCAAACTTTACTACATAAATTCCGAATAAATAAAATGAAAACATCGATACTACTGTCGTTAAAACAGCCCCAGGAGAAAAGAAACGGACTTCTTTTCCTTGCTTGGTTCCGTATCTAAAAAGTAAGGAAACGATGGTGAAAATCATTACTAAAAACAGAAAAGCTCTTCCATAGTAAAACAAATCTAAATCTCCTGTTTGTAACCATCCGAATTTGTGAATTTTTGTCAATGCTATTTGATAAAAAATAATTAAGGTTACGGTTACGATTAAGAAAAAAGACATTAATAAGGATACGGCAAGTGATACAAAATAAGACCGCAACACATTTCTTACTTCAGTTATATGGTATGAATATTCAAATCCTCCAAAGATGGCATTGACTCCGTTGGTCATTAAAAAGATAGACGCGAAAAATCCGAAAGACAGCAAACCGCCATATTGATTGTTGATAATATCTTTTATGACGAAATCTACCGCTTCGAAGGTTTTTGGTGGCAGTGCTTCTTGCATTAATGAAAATAGTCCTTCTTGAAATCCTTCTATCGGAATGTACGGTATGAGTGTTAAAATAAATAATAGAAACGGAAAAATGGCCATAAAAAAGCTAAAAGCAATACCTCCTGCTCGTGTGGTTAATGCCCCTTTTACAATACCAATTATATACATTTCGAGTACATCATACAAAGACATACCTTCTAACCCCGGAATTTTTATGTTTTTCCCGAAGGCTACCAACCAGTTAATTACTGGTATTTTCTCAAGGTTTTCTTCTATATGTTTTGTCATTTTTTTCGTTTCAAAGATGCAGAGTTTTTTTAGTTTCAAAGATGCAAAGTACTACTAGTTTTTAAGAAATACTCATCGTTTTTCTTTTAACTTTCTTATTAGACTTGACAACATTCTTTCTATTTCTCTTGATTTTTCATAAAGTTGATCAAAAGGTTCTCTTGAAATATATTCTAAATTTAAAGAAATTTCAAGTTGTGTTTGCAGTTCAAATAAAGAAGCGATTCCAATCTTTAAAAAACGTATAAAATCTCCTAAACTTTGCCTCCCGTATCCTTCTGATATATTACTTGGTATTGAAACTGCACTTCTTCTTATTTGAGAAGTCAATCCAAATGTTTCTTCTTTAGGAAAATCATTCGATACTTTATACACCTCTGTTACAAACACCATTGATTTTTGCCATACTAACAAATCTCTAAATGTTTTAATATTATTTTCCTTTTTCATTATTTGATTTTTAACGTTGCCTGTTACTTCACTACTTTGCTACTTTCCAACTTTCCACTTTTCACTTTTCACTTTTAACTTTTAACTTTCCACTTTCCACTTTCCACTTTTCACTTTTCGCTTTTCATTTTAAAACTACGCTACCACAATATCATATTTGTACAATAGTCCTTCTACATTTTCATGAGAGAATTTTGCTTTTTTAATCTTATTTTGTTCGGGGTCGATTCTAAAATTTATCGCTGTGGTAAAATCGACTTCTTCTGCATTGGTTTCTTCAAAAATGGCTTCTTTTAAATCACAATTTTCAAAAGAACTTTTACTCAAATCTGCCTCTGTGAAATCGACTTCTTGCAAACTACAATGTACAAATTTTGTTCTGGGTATTTTGAGTTGGTAGAACGAAGACAAATTCAATTGACAATTATGGAAGCTCATGGCTAAAAGAAATTGATTGCATTCGTTAAATTTTACCCCGACTATCTTACATTTTTCAAAAACGCACTCTTTAAATGAGGTTTGATTCACAATAGTATTGCTAAAATTACAGTCGACAAACTCGCATTCTAAAAACTCGATAGCTGAAGCGTGTACGTTCTCGAAATTACAATTCTCGAACGTACAGCTATCATAAGTTCCTTTGGTTATTTTGGTGGCTGTAAAGTCGACTTTTGTGAAGACTTCACTATCAAAAAAAACATTCATTTACTGTAAACCTCTTGCTTGTAACATTGGTGTTGCCTCGGGGTCACGTCCTGCAAATGTTTTGTACATTGTTGCATAATCCATCGTGTTTCCTTTCGACAATATTTGTTCTCTAAATTTTTGTCCGTTTTCTCGGGTTAGTAATCCGTTATTTTTAAACCAATTGTAGGCATCGTGACTCAGCATTTCTGTCCATAAATACGAATAGTATCCTGCTGAATATCCTCCGCTAAAAACATGTGCAAAATAAGTAGAACGGTATCGTGGCGGAATTTGAGCTACTTTTAAATTCATCTTTTTTAAGGCATCTTCTTCAAAACTTGCTACATCTTCTATTGTTGTGTCTGCAGAAATGGTATGCCATTGCATGTCTAAATTAGAAGAACATAAGTTTTCTATGATCGAATACCCTTGATTGAAAGTTCCTGCATTTTTAATTTTTTGCAAGAGCGCATCGGGAATTACTTCTCCTGTTTTATAGTGCAATGCGTAGTTATTCAACACTTCGGGGTGTGTTGCCCAATTTTCGTTGAACTGCGATGGAAATTCTACAAAGTCTCTTGCGGTACTCGTACCTGAGATTGATGCATATTTTTGATTTCCGAATAAGCCGTGTAGGGCGTGTCCGAATTCATGAAAAGTGGTTTCTACATTGTCAAAACTAATCAATGCAGGTTCTCCTGCTGTTGGTTTTGGGTAATTGCATACGTTGAAAATAACGGGTTTTTGGTTGCGTAATTTTGATTGTTTTACAAACGAACTCATCCATGCGCCTCCACGTTTACTATCTCTTGCAAAAAAGTCTCCATAAAACAAACCTAACTTGCTTCCGTCTTCTTCAAAAATCTCGTATACCACAACATCGGGATGATAGGTAGGGATATCGGTACGTTTTTTAAAGGTAATTCCGTACAACTTCGTGGCTGCGTAAAACACTCCTTTTTCCAATACATTTGTCAATTCAAAATAGGGTTTTACCTCTTCTTCATTTAGGTTGTATTTTGATTTACGTACTTTTTCTGCATAGTGATTCCAATCATAGGGTTCTAAGGTAAAATCATTTCCGCTTTTATGAATTTCTTCTTGAATTTCTTTAACTTCTGACGCTGCTTTTGCCAACGACCCAGGTATTAAGTTTTCAAACATTTGAAACACTTTTTCTGGAGTAGCTGCCATCGTTCCTTGTAAACTCCAGCTCGCATAGTTGTCAAATCCTAAAATTTGTGCTTTTTTCAATCGCAACAATGCCATTTTCTTCACTAAATCGCTGGTATCATACGCTCCTGCATCTGCCCTGTGGATTGATTTTTCGAACAATGCTTTACGTACGTCTCTATTTTCTAAGGTTTGTAACAATGGTTGCTGCGTGGTGTTAATGAGTTGGATTTCATACTTCCCCTCTTTTTCCAATCCTTTTATTTTTTCTTCGGAAAGTCCTTTCAATTGCGCTTTGTCAGTCACTGTTAACCCTCCCTTTTTACTTGCGTCGAGTAGCTTTTTTCCGAAATCATTTGATAGACTTGCGAGTTCTGCATTGATTTCCTTTAACTCATTTTTCTTTTCTTCGGAAAGGTTTGCTCCTGCTTTGACAAACTTTTTATAATACTCTTTTACCAAGTGTTTCGATTCTGCATCTACGTCTAATTTATCGAGATTGTTATACACTGTCTTTATTCTTTCAAACAGTGGTGTATTTAATAAAATAGCGTCATTGTGCTTGGAGAATTTTGGAGCTAGCTCTTTTTGATTTTCTTTGATGACATCGTTGGTATGTGCTCCTGCCAATGCGTAAAAAACTGCTGTTACATTGTCTAAGGTTTTGCTACTTTCTTCTAAAGCCAAAATGGTATTTTCGAAAGTTGCTGCTTCATTGTTTGCGATGATTTTTGCTATTTCTTCATTTTGAACTTCCATCCCTTTTATAATAGCGGGCATAAAATGTTCGTCTTTTATTTTTGTAAAATCTGGCGCACCATAGTCGATGGTACTTTCAACCAATAACGGATTTTCAGACACGGTTGAAACTGTTTCTTCTTTTGTTTGTTCTGTTTTACAAGACATAGCCACTACTAATATTGCTATGAGTACTAATTGTTTTTTCATCTGTTTTTTTATTGTTTTTAATTGGTCAGATGTAACCTTTGATACTTAAAATAATCATTCCACTGAGTATGTAATGATTATTTAAAATATATCGGTTTCATGCGTTTGTTTTTAATATATAAACAAAGTGAACGTAGTTGATTGCTAAGATTACTTCGTTTCACTCGTAATGACGATTTTTAATTAATCAACTGCTTTTAAGCTTAAATCCATATTGTATACTGAGTGTGTTAAGGCTCCCGACGAGATAAAATCTACCCCACATTCGGCATACTTTCGAATCGTTTTCTCGTTAATTCCTCCAGAAGATTCTGTTAAACATTGGTCTCCTATCAAAGCAACTGCTTTGCGGGTATCTTCGTAATTAAAATTGTCTATTAAAATACGATACACCCCTTCGTTTTGCAAAATCTCTTCAATTTCTTCTAAGCTTCTAGCCTCCACGATAATCTTAATGTCCAGCCCTTTTTCGGCTAAGTATTTTTTAGTTTTGGTAATGGCTTGGGTAATTCCGCCAGCAAAATCAATATGATTGTCTTTAATCATAACCATATCGTATAGGGCAAAGCGGTGGTTTTCGCCTCCGCCAATTTTTACTGCCCATTTTTCTAAAGCACGAATTCCAGGAGTGGTTTTACGGGTGTCTAACACCTTGGTTTTGGTACCTGCTAACAAATCGGCAAAAGATTTTGTTTTGGTAGCAATGGCGCTCATACGCTGCATGGCATTCAACACTAGGCGTTCTGCCATTAAAATAGATCGTGATTTTCCTGAAACATAAAACACAATATCGCCATATTTTACTTGTTCTCCATCATTAATCAACGTTTCTACTTCTAAATCTGGGTCTACATAAGCAAACACCATTTTCGCAAATTCTACCCCAGCAATTACTCCTTCATCTTTTACCAATAATTTTGCTTTTCCTGTGGCATCGGCAGGAATACATGATAAGGACGTATGGTCTCCGTCACCAATATCTTCTCTAATGGCGTTGGCTATAATGATGTCTAACTCTTTATTAAATTGTTCTTTTGAAATCATAGTATTGAATTGTTGACGTAAAAATACAATTATTTTTAGTTCTCTGTTTTATGTTCACTTTTTATTCTGCTGATAGTTGGTATCGTTGTTACCTACTGAGTAACTGAACGAAAAGTAAGGGGTTTAACCTCATAACATTCAACCACTAAAATCAAGAATTAGGTCATGTTTATAGAACGAAGCATGAGTGAGGAGACATCTCAATGATAAGAGTTACTTATGTACATGAGATCCCTCCTCCTTCGTCGTTCGGAATGACACTTTTACAGGGTAAAAACTTAAAATCATGACCAACCTTACAACGCTCTTTATTAAAATAAGTACTTTCATGAACAACTTCTCTCATATCTTCTTTGTTTTTTATATTTTGCTATCAAAAAACTAACTGAATTTAAAACCTAAAGTTGTAACGCATAGCAAATATTCTTACAACTACGATACTACTATGGCAATAAACTATCCTTTTGGACTTCCATTAAAGCATAATTTTGTAGAGTTTGTGTATTACAATGGCTTATTTCTTCCGCATGAAACAGCTAGAATTCTTACTTTATGGGATGAAAATTAAAAAATTAAAGCTACTCTTAGCGGAGCTGACACCTATGATGATGAGCTGCGAAAAAGTACTGTGGTGTTTATTGAAAACACTCCAGAAAACGAATGGATTTACAACCGATTAGCTGGTTTGGCGATTCAATGCAACAACGAACGGTATGGGTTTGATTTATTGGGTTTTCACAACAATTTGCAATTGGCTAGCTACACGGAAGGAGATTTCTTTGACTGGCATTTGGATTTCGGAGCGGGAGAAATTTCTGATAGAAAACTCAGCATTTCTATGCAGTTATCGGATTCTGATGACTATGAAGGTGGCGACTTACAGTTTATGATGAATCAAAACATTGTAACTGCTCCTAGAGAAAAGGGAACCATTATTGTTTTTCCGTCATTTATGATGCACCGTGTGACGCCCATCACCAAAGGGGTTCGTAAATCTATAGTGGGTTGGGTTGCGGGGCCTCCTTATAGGTAGAAATTAGTTCTTAATGCTTAGTTATTAGTTCTTGGGAGTTAGCGGTTGATTTTATAAGATGCTTCTACAGTGTTACGGCAGTTGGCTTTGATATAAAGGTCTGTGCCGCATTGTTTGCGGAGCATGCCATGATATCAGATACCAGTGCCGTAGTGTCTTCGGAGCACGCCGTGATAGCTGCGACCCATTTTTGGGATATAAAAATCGTTCCTACTCTAAAAAGTAACTTTTATAACTTAAATAGGGGAGCTTATGGGATTCCGTAAGAATATGTGCTTATCTTTTTTAGGTTCGTAGGAATCGTATAATTAATAAACAAAAATTCGTTAATAACTTTACTTTTGATAAAGTATTGATTTTAATATATTTGATAACATATAAAAATTGCTAAGCTTTATGATATCCCATAATTTTACCGGGATAACAAAACTAAAGTTTGGTATAAAACGAGTTGTACCCAATTAAACCCAACAGAAAACCAATGGAAGAAAAAGAAGAAATTATTGAAAAACTTAATGAAATGCTGATTAAACCTGGAGGAAAACAAGCAGCAAGATTCATTCTTAACTCTTTAGGAGCAATACCAATTGTTGGTGGAACAATTGCAGCAAGCGGAAATTTATGGAGTGAAAAGGAACAACAGAATTTTAATGAAAAACTGGTTGAGTGGATTGAACAATCAAATGTTGATTTGAATAAAATCCTTAAAGTTTTGGAATCAGAATTACGGGAACCAACTAAAGCAAATCTATCACTATTGTTTGGCGAAGCTTTAGGGTTAGAAATTCCTTTTATGATAAAATCAGGGACAGCTTACGAAGTATCAACAACCCTACATCCTCAAACCTTGGCTGAATTTGAAAAATTTGAATCAACTGGTTGGATAACTATTATTTCAAATGGAAATATGACGAATATGGGAGCTGGAAATAGTTTTGGAAATTCAATCGAAGATAAGAAAAGACCAAGAGGAATGGGGAACGGATTTATAATAAGACTTAATGAATCTTATTATTCCTAAAAATAACTGGGTACAACAACGGTAGCTGATGCACAACCCCCAAATTTCAAAAAACGGATTTCCTTTTAAAGCTATGTAAGGGTTGTATTTAGAACGAAGCCAAAATTTTTAACTCTGTATTCTGTTCTTTTAGAAAGCTTACAACAAATTATGTGAAGTACTGGGGTGCACTTTTTTTTGACATCCCACAAAAACAGGACCGTTATAAATTACAATTTACGAAGGTCAAATTCGAACTGTTACCATGAAAAGCAACAAAAATGTAATCAATCTATACAACCAAACAAGATTACATTTATCTTTAGACTTTAAAACACCAAATATGGTATGTAAGTTATCAGGGTAAAATCAATCTTTAACCTGTAGCCATATTTCAGGACCAGACATATGAAAAACACATTCGTAATCATATTGACTTTAATCGGGTTTTTAGCATTTGGACAAGAACATAATCTTGACCGAATTGAAAACGAAGTAAAATCAATAGAATCAGATTCAACTCTGCAGAAAATGGTATTTGACTGGGTTGAACTGACTGGGATTACAACTGATGGTGGCGGAATTTTAAAAGTCTGGCGGAATGAAAAGCAGATTCGTAAAATTGTGGAGGAAATCGGACTCTCTTACGGTCGAATTAGGACAATAATTTACTTGAATAACGGAAACCCAATTAAAATAATAGAAACCGAGGAAAACTTTGGACGCAAAAATGACGAATTGAATTACGAAGAGTTGAGCGAAGTCTATCGAGAAATAATTTACGTTTTTGATTGGGAGAATGACAATGCGGAAATAAAGCGGACAGGAAAACGGAATATGAGTGAAGGAAGTTGCTCAATGTATGAATTAGCTGAATCTGTTATGGAAAGAGCTGAAAAAGCTATAAAGGAATGAAAAAAAATACGGTATACAACAATGGTAGCTGATGCACAACCCCCAAATTTCAAAGAATGGAATTCATTTGAAAGCTATGTAAGGTCTTTATTTAGAACGAAGCCAAAATTTTTAACTCCTTATTTTGTTCTTTTAGAAAGCTTAAAACAAAAGAGGCTAAGTAATAGGGTTCAGTTTTTTTTAACATCCCCAAAAACAGGACAGTTATAAATTATAATTTACGAAGGTCAAATTCGAACTGTTACCATGAAAAGCAACAAAAAGTGCTATCAATCTATACAACCAAACAAGATTACATTTATCTTTAGACTTCAAAACACCTAATATGGTATGTGAGTTATCAGGGTAAAATCAATCTTTAACATGTAGCCATATTTCAGGACTAGACATTTGAAAAAAGACAATGAAGTACAAGAATTATAAATCAGCAATTCACAATTTCACTCACTCTTTCATTAGCATTGACTATATGAAAAGTGGACGACTTCCTGTTAATGTGCTGATTGACTTGTATAACCTCGGACTTGAAACTAAGGCAACATTTGACTTTATAAACAAGACAATAAAACACGTCCAAGCCGAATCGATTGAAAGCAGACAATTACTAAATGACTATTCGAGTTGGCTACCTGTACACTTTAAAAATCATAACTGTGACTTAACTAAACTGGAGAGTCTTAAAATCACCATTTGGACTGACTTTAAGAACACCTTGCCACATGAACAAAATAAGCAAGATAGAGTTTTCGAAGTATCAGCATTTACTATATGGAAAGCGGACGGTAGAAAAGAAGAAATAATTGAGATAAGTCAATCCCAGGTAATACCAAAGAAATTCGTAGGAATAGAAAAGATGCCCAGAATGACTGAAATGAATTAAAAAAAACGCCCTACAACAACACCTATACGCAATGCCCTTCGGGACACTGCGCATAGCCAAACCGTTACCTGCAAGCTAAAACTGAAAAATGCCCGAAAGATTAATTTCAAATTCTAAAAGTTCAAATCAAAATATTTTGAGAATATACTCGTATGTTAAGAAACATATAGAATCAGAAACTTGGGAATCAAAGGAAAATATAAAATTACATTCTTTACTAATGGAACTTTCCGAGAATGATTGGAATTCACTTGTCGCTGACTTTTCCAATTGGAGTGAATTAGAACAGAACATTGTATCTGATTGTGTCGCTTATGGAATAGATGGTGTATATGAGCTAAAGTACGCTAACGAAAAAAGACTTTTAGCCCAAAAATTATATTCCAGAATGCAAAATGGATTTTCACATCCTGAAATCAAAAAATGGAAAAAAAAATATAAAGTACATTCTAAAACTAAAAGCCAAAATCCACGAGTTTTATATGTTTATGACATTCTATTGAAAAATGAATACAGAGATAGCGATTATTGGGCATTGGGCGGAGGAAGCCAAGAAATTCAGAATAAGCTAAATAGTTTTTCCGACAAGGATTGGGAAGACTTAAAACAAGATATCATTAATTGGAGTGATGACGATAGAGATATTTTAATTGAATCAGTGGCATTTGGATTTGACAGAATGTTCACCCCTTATTTAAAAAATGAGATGATTTCAAGAGCAGGAAAGTTCCTTTTAGACCTTTTTATTTTAAATATTGGAGACAGAAATGAAATAGTATATTTTTCTTTTTTTATCGCTCAATCAGATTTGAACAGCCTACGAGATTTAGAAACATTACGAAAGTGGCTAGAAGCTAATGGATACGAAAATGAGAATTGGCAGAAATCAGAAATTAACCCGTTGAAGAATGTAGAAGAAGCTATAAAGAAAGCCAGCAGGCAACAACGGTAGCTGATGCACAACCACCAAATTTTAAAAAATGGAATTCATTTGAAAGCTATGTAAGGGCTTTATTTAGAACGAAGCCAAAATTTAACTCCTTATTTTGCTTTTTTTCTGAGCTTAAAACGAGATTTATTAAGTGATATCGTACGTTTTTTAACCAAAACACAAAAGCAACCGCTTTGGCCTCAGTTTTAGTAGGTTTACCCAAGAATTTTAATAGTTTTTTAATGTTATAAGCCGCCCCTGCCATGAGCATGCACTTATTCGCACCATCAATACCCCTAACATTAACTTTGCGCAAGCCCGCATAGTGTTTTAGGGTTCCAAAATCGGATTCTACCGTGCTTTGCCGTTTGGCTTTCATATAACCTCCCTGTAGACTATTTACCCGGGCGATGTTGCGATTGGGTCTGGCAATAGGTGATTTATATACACTAATATAACATGAAAAGCCTCTTCCGTATTGTAAAAAAACAAATCGTATATTGGGGTTGTGCAACAGGCACACCGTGTATAATTTATTGCTAGTTCTAGCCTACTTCTGAAAATCCTAACGGATTTTCAGTTTGGTTTTTATTTGCTAAATTGGGTGCTAACCCAAGCACACACCTACACCCGATATATGGTAGGTAATTTGAGAAACCATGAGAATACGAAAAGAAATTAAAGACAATAATGAACTTTACTTGTACTTCAATGAAAAATTGATTTACAAAAGATGGCTGAATTATGGATACTCTAAAGTATTTGATAAGATGGCTTATGGAAAAGACACTTTTGTTAGTATTATCGAAGATGAAAAAGGAAAAATAAGACACCGAAGAAAGATTTTTATAAACGGAGAATTTTGTGAAACTAAAGAGGATTTTTGGGATAAATACGTTGCTGAAATTCACTCTGAGTCTGCGAAACTTTTTGGAAAAAACCTTGATGCATTCAACGATGCGATAACAGCAGAAGGACCTGGATTTCCTGGAGATTGTATAGTTGAAATTATAGGAACTAAAAAACTTGAAAAGATTTTTGGAAAAGAAGATTTTAATTTTATTATCAGCCTTATGAGAGATGCGAGGTTTGTTGATCTAATAATTGAAAAAGAACACGTTGAATAAAAAACAAAAAATGAATACTCAATGTCCAACTGCACCACCTAACAAAAAAGAATATATCACAGATATTGGAAAACTATTGGTCGCTGAACACGGAAAGAAAAAATACTATAAGCCTGAAGAAGTCAAAAAAGCATCAAAAAAATCTAAACACTATAATTCTAGCGGAATAGATTGGTATTGCTGGGCTATGTGCACTTTCTGTTCTCATTCTGACTTTGACGCTTATCACGAAATGAATGGAGAAGTTTGTAACTATGTTGAAATGAAAACCGAAATGTTAAGTGGACTTGCTACAAGTGCTTCTGCTGACTGGTTGACAATTCCAGATTTGGACATTGACGCTTCGTGGTTAGATTTTGGAGATATTTTTGGTGGACTATTAGAAGGAATTGGAGATTTTATTGGAGGAATATTTGAAGGATTATAAAAAAATAACTCCAAAAATAATGTTTAAATTTATTTCTAAATATAAAGGTAATTATGCATTTGGTCACCCTTATTTTCCTTCGGAAAATCTTCGTACACAAGAAGAGTAACGAAAAATCCTGTCAATCTATACAGCTAAATAACATTAGCTGTACCTTTATACTATAAAACACCAAATATGGTATACAAATTAACAGTTTAAAATTTCCAGAAGCTTCGAGATTAACCTGTAGTCATATTTTGGGGCTTGACATTTAACCTAAAAAACGTGAAAAAAATATTGATCTTGATTTTACTCTCATTTTTCGATTGCAAAAACGAACCAATTTGTACCGTGAGTGAAAATAATGCTGGAAAAGAAATCTATGATTTAGACGAAGCAACTTGTTTCATTGCATTAAAGCTGAATAAGAAAAAGTCTGACTTAAAATTGATTCAAAGTGCTTTAATTGCAGAAGAAAACTATATGAATAAAATCGGACTGATTTCTGAAAATTCGAATACTGAAAACGAATCGGAATCTAATTTAGAATTGGATGTTAATAAAATGGTTGAATACGCTCTTGATGAGGAAAAAGTTGACCTGACTAAAGAAGAGTTAATCGAAATCTATGATACCGAAATTGAGTATTTCATATTCATCGGAATTGTGGAAGAATAAAAACTATACACAATAATAAACTATAATTTATGACGGTTGAATGATACTCGCGCACCATTGTATACAAGTAGAGCAAATGAATATGGATTATAAATTAACATCAAAAGACAAACTAACAGAACTTGCAAAAAGCAATGGTATTGAAACGTGGAATGAACTAACTGAATTCATAAAAAATTTACCATACGGAAGAAATAAGAATAGGACTGATTTTAGACTCGTCTTGTCAGAGAAAAAAGGAACTTGTAGCTCAAAACACGCTCTTTTAAAAAGCATTGCAGACTTGAATAACGTGCCGAATATTGACTTAGTCATCGGAATTTATCGAATGACCGAGTTAAACACACCGAAAATCGGAAACGAATTGACCAAAAACTCAATTGAATTTATTCCAGAAGCTCATTGCTATTTAAAAATAAATGGCAAGCGAACTGATTTGACAAGTGGACAATCTGAATTTATGAAAATTGAGAAAGATATAATTAAAGAAAAACTAATCGAACCAAACCAAGTTGCGGAATTTAAAGTTGATTATCACAAAAATTTTATAAAACTTTGGTTAAACGAAACCAAATCGAAATTTGAATTTGAGCAGATTTGGCAAATAAGAGAAAAATGTATAGCAAATTTAACTGAATAAAACCTACATACAACACTGTATTCTATGAAAAGTGGTTGATACGAAAGAGACAAACTAAAACATGCCCAAATAGTAGCCACCCAACAGCGATATACAAATCGTTTATGACAAAAAACTACTTTTATTACTTAACGTGAAAATCGCTCGTTTGTTGAAAAAAATAAAATCGTATATTGGAGTTGTGCAACAGGCACAATGACTATAAACAATTGCTTATTCTCGCCTACTTCTGAAAATCCTAACAAATTTTCAGTTTGGTGTGTACTTACAGAATTAGGTGCTACAACACGCAACTAGTCATAGCCGAGACGTTAGCGGCCAGCAAACAAGATCTAAAAATAGTATCTGATTTATGAAAGAAATTGATAAAATAACGTGAGTTCGGGATAAAAAAGTTTTTTAATTACACGAAAAAAAGCGAAAAATTTAGTAAATTAAAGTACTGATTTTTAATTGTATAACTAAATTTTCCACTATGATTTCTGATTTTAAAATTACTGAATTTTTCTGTTTAATTGATGATTTTTGTGCCGAAATTAATCAAGTTATTGATAAAAATGCTTTAGAAACCTGTTCAAAGATAGTTAGACGAAGAAAGCCTAAACTCACCCAAAGTGAAATAATCACAATTATGGTGCTTTTCCATTTTAGTGGTTTTAGGTGTTTTAAACACTTTTATATCGAATATGTTAGCAAACACTTGTCAAAAGAATTTCCAGATTTAGTTTCCTATAACCGATTTGTTGAATTGAAAAAGCGTTGTTCAGTGCCTATGATACTGTTTCTTCAAATGCACTGTTTAGGTCAATGTACAGGGATCTCCTTTTTAGATTCTACCACTATTAAAGTATGTCATTATAAAAGAGAAAAGCAGAACAAAGTTTTTAAAAACACCGCAAAAAAAGGGAAAGGAACCATGGGGTGGTTCTTTGGTTTTAAACTTCATATTATTATCAATGAAAAGGGCGATATCGTTGACTTTTTAATTACGCAAGGTAATATAGATGACAGGCAACCACTTAAAGATAAAGCCTTTCATAATCGTGTGTTCGGAAAAATATTTGCCGACAGAGGGTATGTAGGTAAAGAACTGTTTGAACAGCTTTTTGTAGATGGAATACATTTGGTTACAAAAATTAGAAAGAATATGAAAAATACTCTTATGCATATCTATGATAAAATTATGCTTAGAAAAAGGGCTGTTATTTAAAGTGTGAATGATATTTTGAAAAACGTATGTCAAATAGAGCACACAAGACACAGAAGCTTCGATAATTTTATCTTAAATTTAGTCGCAGGGTTAATCGCTTATTCGTTTTATCCAACTAAACCTAATATCAATATCGATAACTTACAAAGAATAGGATAAACTATCCCGAACTCACGTTAAAATAATAATTCGAGAATTAAAATCAAACGAAATATCAGTTCTTGAAGATATGCTTTATGAAGCAATTTATCAACCAGATGAAACAAATTCCATTTCAAGAGATGTAATTAGGCTTCCAGAAATTAGCCTATATATTGACAATTTTGGGCAAAAAGAGAATGATTATTGTTTGGTTGCGGATTTGAATAATAAAATAATTGGAGCCGCTTGGACTAGGGTATTAGCAGGCAAAATTAAAGGGTTCGGAAATGTTGATGATAAAACGCCTGAATTTGCGATTTCGTTGTACAAAGAATATAGGAATCAAGGAATAGGAACATTACTAATGAAAAATATGATTTCAGATTTGAGGGAAAAAGGATACAAACAAACGTCTTTGAGTGTTCAAAAAAACAATTATGCATTTAGAGTGTATCAGAAACTTGGCTTTGAAACAATCAGCGAGAATAATGAAGATTACCTGATGTTGTTAAACCTAAGATAGACAAGCCGAATATTAACTATAAAAATTCAAAAACCGGCATAATATGAATATCAACAAACAGGAAATAGTAGAAAGTATTTGTTATACAGAGCTTGTTTACGAGAGAATAAATAAAAAATTGAATATCAAATTTTCAAAAAAGGAAATAGAAAATTATATACTTAGCATTTTAAAAGAGACAGATGTATTTTTTTTTGCAAAAATCGGTAAAAACTATTATGTAACAAATACAGAAAACAATATTAGAATAACTATAAACTCCAATACATTCAGGATTATTACAGTAGATAGAATTAAATAAAAAACAATACCCGCCGCTAACATTGGTAGCTGATGCAGAACCCCAAATTTCAAAAAATGGAATTCATTTTAAAGCTATATAAAGGCTTTATTTTGAACTAAACCAAAATTTTAACTCCTGATTTTGTTCTTTTAACGTGAATTCGGGATATCATTATGTTGATTTTAAGATTTTTATCTCTAAATCCTATTTAAAAATGTCATTCCGACCAGAGGGAGGAATCTCATGCAGACAAGTAAATCATGTTATTGAGATGTATAATTACTCATACTTCATTCTATCGACATGACAATATTTTGATTTTTAGCAAATTAAATTTGATGTTGTATCCCGAACTCACGTTAATTTAAAGAAAAATATAGATGGGAAAAGAATACAGTAAATAATCAACTTACTTTTTCCAACCCCAACTGTCTTCCTTTTTCTAACATAAACTGATAAGAAGCATCGTGTTCATTGGGTATTTTACCGTCTAGAATGGCTTCTTTAATAGCTTCTTTAATCTGACCTATTTCTCTACACGGCTGTAAATTAAACGTTTTCATAATTTCCTCACCAGTTATTGGTGGTTGAAAATTACGTACTCTATCGCGTTCTTCTACTTCTTTAATCTTCTCGCGAACGATTTCAAAGTTTTTGTGATAGCGCTTAAATTTCTTTGTGTTTTTGGTTGTGATATCTGCTTCACACAAGGTCATGAGTGATTCTACATCGTCACCAGCATCAAAAATCAAGCGTCTTACCGCAGAGTCAGTTACCTCACTTGCTAGAACAATCGGGCGAGAACTCAATAGTACCATTTTTTGAACAAATTTCACCTTATTATTCAGTGGCATTTTTAAGCGCTTAAACAACTTATACACCATTTTAGAGCCTACGAATTCGTGTGCATGAAACGTCCACCCTATTTTTTTATGATAACGTTTCGTCGGTGCCTTGCCTATATCATGTAATAATGCTGCCCAGCGAAGCCAAACATCGTTCGTATTTTGAGCAATATTATCAACCACTTCTAACGTATGGTAAAAATTGTCTTTATGTCGTTGCCCTTCTACCTCTTCAACACCTTTTAAAGCTGTTAATTCAGGAATGATTCGTTTTAACAAGCCTGTTTTTTCAAGTAATAAGAATCCAATTGATGGAACTGGAGCTGCTAAAATTTTATGCAATTCAACCACAATACGCTCACGAGTAATAATATCGATTCTCGAAGCGTTCTTAGTAATTGCATGCAACGATTCTTTTTCTATTTCAAAATTCAATTGGGTAGCAAATCGGATGGCACGCATCATACGTAACGGATCGTCTGAATAGGTAATATCAGGGTCTAATGGTGTTCGAATAATTTTCGCTTCTAAGTCTGTAATTCCTCCAAAAGGATCTAATAACAACCCAAAATCATCTTCATTTAAACTCAATGCTAGTGCATTAATCGTAAAATCTCTACGATTTTGGTCGTCTTGCAAAGTTCCTTCAGAAACTTTGGGATTTCTACTTTCTTCAGAATACGATTCTTTACGCGCCCCAACAAACTCAATTTCAATATCTTGAAAACGCAACATTGCTGTTCCGTAAGTTTTAAACACCTGAACTTTTGGCTTATTGGGCAGTAACTCAGCAACTTTTGTTGCCAACGCAATACCACTGCCTACAGCGACTACATCTATATCTTTAGCGGTACCACGCTGTAACATGAAATCACGTACAAACCCACCAATTACATAGCTTTTTAGTTGTAACTCTTTTGCTGCTTGGGATATATATTGAAATATTTCTGCGGAAATTGCTTCCTTAAAATATTGTTCTTGCATACCATTATTCTCTTATCACTATAATAGCGTCATCTTCTATTTTTAATATGGTTGAAGACTTTTCTGCTACTTTCTCTTGATGCAAATTTACCACATAATCTACATTCTTTAAAATTGCTTCACTTATTTCTGAAAATGATTTGGGTGTGGATTCTCCACTTACATTGGCTGAAGTAGAAACTATAGGTTTTCCAAACTCTTCAATTAGCTGAATACAAAAATCATCTTGTGGAATTCGTATCGCAATCGTATTGTCAGTTGCTATCGTGTTAGCGGCTAAATTATTCGGATTGCTATAAATAATAGTCGTGGGTTTTTCAGCGTTTTTCAGAAGTTCTAAAGCTTTTTCGGGTATATTTTCAACATGCTCTTGTAACATTTCAATAGACGCCACCAGAATAATCAAACTCTTAGATTCTTCTCTATTCTTTAATTCATATATTTTTTTTACAGCTTCTTCATTCGTAGCATCACAACCCAATCCCCACACTGTGTCGGTTGGGTAAAGAATTGTGTTACCTTGCTTGATATGTTTTACAATTTCTTTATAGTTCATCAGCAAAATTTGAATTAAGTCTTTTATCTATCCATTCTAAAATATACTTTTGTTTCTCCTTTTCTGCTGTTTCTAAACTTTGAAAGCACATAAAGAGCTTACTCTTATCAATTGAAAAAATTAATAACTTTAACCATATTAATACCTTTTTATAAGATTGAAAATAACTTAACTTAAAATCCCTATCCAAAACGTAATCATTATTCTTTATTTGAATATGGTTAGACAACGAAGATATTATGAACTGTGTGTTATCTCTAAATCTATATTTAATGTTATTTCCTAAAAAACTTGGATTCTCCAAAAAGTAGTTCTCAAGTCCAGATTTCTTTATAGATACTGGTGTATGATCTCTTCTTATGTATTTTTTAAATCCTAACAATTTGGCACTCTTTTGTTGTGCCAATTTATATCCTGTTTTCTTTGGATCGTTCTTCTTAAAGATTCCTTTTACTTTTTGAAACAAGTTTCTAAAAAATTTGTCTTCATAATAAGAATCCCATCTTCCTCTAATAACTGGTTTATTATCTATGAAAAAATCTTCCTCTTTTGTCTCTCTCATTAAAAAAGTATCATCATTAAAAACAACAAAATTATTTGAAAGGTTGGGTATTCTAAATAACATTGAAATTATAGAACATGAGTTAAAGGTTGGAAGAAAATCTTCATAACCTCTAAAAATAACTGTATGATCCACCAACTCTAAATTCACTTCTTTACTCAAAGCCTTTTCTTTAAGTTCAAGGAAATTACGTGGTTGCTGATTATCAGTAACCACGTAAATATTTTTTATATATACCGCAAACTTAAGTATTGATAAAATAGTTATTTCTATTTCGTTAATGGAATTATAACGAGTAGACTCCTTTTTATTACTCCAATCAATTTTTTTCTCTAAATACTGATTAATCTTCTTTCTCCATAGTTCATCAGAACTATCAACCCAAGTAATTACGGCATCTATTTGCATAAAAGTAGTATTTAAACAGCTACATCATACTCTCTAAGAGCATCGTTTAACGAAGTTTTTTTATTCGTACTTTCCTTACGTTTTCCTATAATTAAGGCACAAGGAACTTGGTACTCACCTGCAGCAAATTTCTTAGTATAACTTCCAGGAATTACTACCGAACGTGCAGGAACAACTCCTTTCATTTCAACTGGCTCCTCCCCTGTTACGTCAATAATTTTAGTACTCATCGTTAATACCACATTCGCTCCTAAAACAGCTTCCTTCTCTACTCTAACTCCCTCTACAACAATACAACGAGAACCTATAAAAGCTCCGTCTTCAATAATTACCGGGGCAGCTTGTAAAGGCTCTAGAACGCCACCGATTCCTACTCCTCCAGACAAGTGTACATTCTTACCAATTTGAGCACAAGAACCCACAGTTGCCCACGTATCTACCATCGTACCCTCATCAACATACGCACCAATATTTACATAACTAGGCATTAAAATAGTGCCTGCCGAAATATAGGCTCCATGACGTGCTACCGCATTGGGCACTACACGTATTCCTTTTGCTTCATAGCCTCGCTTTAATGGAATTTTATCATGATATTCAAAAATGCCTGCTTCTAGAGTTTCCATTTTTTGAATCGGAAAATACAATACTACGGCCTTTTTTACCCACTCATTTACCTGCCATCCGTTCTTTGTTGGTTCGGCAACACGTAAATCTCCGGTGTCTAATAAAGCAACCACTTTTCTAATGGCATTAATCGTAGTTTCTTCTTTTAACAACTCGCGGTTATCCCACGCTTTTTCTATAATTGATTGTAATTCTGTCATATTAAAAATATTTTTCAGCAAAAATAAAATTGCTTCAAAGAATATACTGCGAAGATACATTTTTTAAACAGATATTTCTTCCTTGTTTAATTTAGCTACCTTTGCCAAAAACTTTTTTAATGGGCAGAATAGTAGCCATAGATTTTGGAAAAAAGAGAACAGGAATTGCAGTAACTGATGAGTTACAAATCATTGCTTCAGGATTGACAACAGTTGATACTTCTGAGTTATTGACTTTTTTAAAAGAATACACACAAAAAGAAAATGTTGACCTCTTTTTAGTGGGAAAACCAAAGCAAATGGACAATTCAGATAGCGAAAGTGAAGTGCTTATTCTTCCTTTTTTGCAAAAACTCGAAAAAACCATTCCTGCTATTCCCATAAAGCGTGTCGATGAGCGATTTACCTCTAAAATGGCTTTTCAAACCATGATCGATAGTGGTTTAAAGAAAAAACAACGTCGAAACAAAGCATTGGTCGATGAAATTAGTGCAACGATTATTCTACAATCTTATTTATATTCTCAAGACTAATTTTGCACAAAATTGTAATTCAAAATTCGTAATTCGTCATTCTATATTGTATTTTTGCACTTTTTAAAAATAAAAATTAGATGATTTTACCCATTGTAGCATACGGAGATCCTGTATTACGTAAAGTAGGAAAAGAAATCGACAAAGATTATCCGCAGTTAGAAAAACTAATTGCCGATATGAGAGAAACCATGTACAATGCTAACGGACTTGGTTTGGCAGCTCCACAAATAGGAAAAGACATTCGTTTGTTTGTGATTGATGCTTCTCCTTTTGCTGAAGATGAAGATTTAAGTGAAGCGGAAAAAGAAGCTTTCAAAAACTTTAATCGTGTTTTTATCAACGCTAAAATCATTAAGGAAGAAGGTGATGAATGGGCTTTTAATGAAGGTTGTTTAAGTATTCCTACCGTTAATGAAGATGTTTTTCGTCAAGAAAAAGTGACTATTGAATACCAAGATGAAAACTTTGAAAAGCACACAGAGACTTTAAGCGGATTGCCTGCTCGTATTTTTCAGCATGAATACGACCATATTGAAGGAATTTTATTTACCGACAAGCTTTCTTCATTAAAAAAACGATTGATTAAAAAGAAATTAGAAAATATTTCAAAAGGAAAAGTAAACGCAGGATATCGTATGCGTTTTCCTAATGCGAAGAAATAATAATTGAATTAGTTATACACTAAAAAGACATTAAAATATGGAATTTAACAAAATTATAGCTGTAACAGGGAAACCAGGTTTGTATGAAATTTTATCACAAACTAAAACAGGAGTTATCGTAAAATCTATTGTTGATGATAAACGTTTTCCTATTACTGCTACACATAATGTAAGCTTATTAGAAAACATCGCTATTTATACCTACGAAGAAGAAGTGCCTCTAGCACGTGTATTCAAGAACATTGCTGATAAAGAAGAGGGTAAAGAAGCGATTTCTCATAAAGAAAGTGCCAATAAATTGACTGCTTATTTTGCTGAAGCTTTACCTGGTTACGACGAAGAACGTGTATATGCTTCCAACATTAAAAAAGTAATACAATGGTACAATATCTTAGCAAAAGCTAATTTTGACTTTAGTACCTTAACGGAAGCTGAAGCAGAAGAAACAACTACCGAAGAAGCTTAAATCGTGAATACTCGTAAACAACAGTTAGCTGCCTTTAATCGTTTGTTAGATATCATGAATGACCTTCGTGAGCAATGTCCGTGGGATAAAAAACAAACCTTACAAAGTCTACGTCATTTAACTATTGAAGAAACCTACGAGTTAGCAGATGCTATTTTAGACAACGATTTAGAAGAAATAAAAAAAGAATTAGGCGATGTGCTTTTGCACATCGTCTTTTATGCTAAAATAGGTAGTGAAAAACAAGCTTTTGATATTGCCGACGTTGCCAATTCAATTTCAGATAAATTGATCGACCGTCATCCGCATATTTATGGAGATGTGGTGGTTGAAAATGAAGAACAAGTAAAGCAAAACTGGGAAAAACTCAAACTGAAAGAAGGAAAAAAATCGGTTTTAGAGGGGGTTCCTAAAAGTTTGCCCGCGGTTATAAAAGCCAACCGTATTCAAGATAAAGTAGCGGGAGTTGGTTTTGATTGGGAAGAACCACACCAAGTATGGGAAAAAGTTCAAGAAGAGCTTTCTGAATTGAATGAGGAAATCAACAACAACAATCAAGAGAAAATAGAAAAAGAGTTTGGAGACGTGTTGTTCTCTATGATTAATTACGCTCGTTTTATTGGCGTGAATCCTGAAAATGCGTTGGAAAAAACCAATAAAAAATTCATCAATCGTTTTCAGTATTTGGAAGAAGCTGTTAAAAAAGAAGGAAAACAACTTTCTGACATGACCCTCGCTGAAATGGATGTGCATTGGGAAAATTCAAAAGAGTTTTTCAAATAATATAAAATTGGGAAAATTCAAAGGAATTTTTCAAATAAACTTTCTGTCATTACGAAGGAGGAACGACTGAAGTAATCTGTTTTTCTCAAACTATAAATACAAAGATTGCATAGTTACCACTCGCAATGACGATTTTCGAAATCACCACTCGTCGCTACCGTCATTACGAAGGAGGAACGACTGAAGTAATCTGTTTATTTCTAACTATAAATATAAAAATTGCTTCGTTACCACTCGCAATGACACCTTTCGTTCATTTCGACTACGCTCAATGAACATCATGCAATGAAGCTCCCTGTCATTGAGAACGTTAGATAGGAATCTCATCCTCTTTAGCACAAATACCATAGAATTTCCGTATTTTTACTCTATGAACATCATCATTATCACCGGAGGAAGTAAAGGAATTGGGAAAGCCTTGGCTGAAAAATATGCACAAGAGGACTACAAAGTGTATTCATTGTCTAGGAGTATTGTAGATTTGCAAAATGTGACACAAATTTCTGTAGATTTATCCGATACCAAAGCCACTCACAACACTTTTAAAATGTTGTTAGATGACATTAAAAAACTAGAAGTTACTTCTATTACCTTAGTGAATAACGCAGGAAGACTGGGTACGATAGCGAATTTAGAAAACATTTCTTCGGAAGATATTGCCAAAAGCATCCATCTAAACACCACTACACCACTGATTTTATCGAGTTTGTTTATAGAAGGTACCCAGCACCTAATCTGTAAAAAACAAATCATTAGTATTTCCTCAGGTGCAGCGGTAAAACCGTATGAAGGTTGGAGTGTATATTGCACCTCAAAAGCAGCGATTGACATGATGACCAAAACCATTGCTTCGGAACAAAACGAACTTGAACATGGTGTACAATGCAATGCCATTTACCCGGGTGTGGTAGATACCAACATGCAAACCCATATTAGAAGCACCGATAAAAAAGATTTTAAGAACCTACAACGTTTTATCGATTTAAAAGAAAACGACCAACTCTATACCCCAAAATATGTCGCGGAAACCATTTTTAACATCGACACCCAAAACAAACTACAGAATGGGGATATTGTAGACATTCGGGATTTTTAATTTGAAATTAACGTGAATCTTGTTTAAGCTGCCCATAAAGTTATTTTCGGTAGCTTTTTTATTCATTGATTTTGCTTTAATTTAACACGAAGTATCTGCAATGATTTTCCATTCACCTCGTATCCTTTTAAAAATAATCATAAACACTCCCTCAGCATCTCCTACCGTTCTTTTTAAGTGATATGCTCCCATTACAGAGTAGGATCCTTCAGTAATTTTAGAAATATCATTAACTTTAAAAGTTAACGTACCTGTGTGTGCTTTTGTAGGATAGCCTTTTTTATAGTTATCTAAGGTTTTCTGCCAACCAAAAGTAATTCCGTTACGTCCGTAAAACTTTAAAGAATCACTTTTCCAATACCCTTGCATGAAACCTTCTAAATCGTGGTTAAACCAGGCTTTTTCTTGCTTTTCCATCACCGATAAAATCTGTTGTTTTTCTGTTTCTTCTGAAATTTCTTGCTTACACGAAACGAGTAGTATTCCTAAAAAAACAATACTGAATAGTTTCTTCATATTAAAATAATGAGCTAATAATGTCTTTTACAGTAACTCCTTCGGCTTCTGCCTTGTAATTTTTTACAATTCTATGCGATAAAATAGGAATGGCTACTGCTTGCACATCTTCAATATCTGGTGAGTATTTTCCATGTACAGCTGCGTGTGCTTTGGCTGCTAATATTAAGTTTTGTGAAGCCCTTGGTCCTGCTCCCCAATCAATATATTTGTTGATGAAATCGGTTGCTTTATCTGAATTAGGACGTGTTTTACCAACCAAACCTACGGCATACTCAACTACATTGTCTGCTACAGGAATTTTACGGATTAATTTTTGAATTTCAAGAATTTCATCCGAAGAAAAAATCGGATTTACGGTTTGCTCAGTTATGGATGTTGTGTTTTTTACTACTTGCACCTCTTCTTCAAAACTTGGGTATTCTAAATAAATCGAAAACATAAAACGATCTAACTGCGCTTCTGGCAACGGATAGGTTCCTTCTTGTTCAATAGGGTTTTGGGTAGCCAGCACAAAGAACGGAAGTTCTAACTTGTAATGATGCCCTGCTATGGTTACCGATTTTTCTTGCATTGCTTCTAACAACGCTGCTTGAGTTTTAGGTGGTGTACGGTTTATTTCATCTGCTAAAATGATATTCGAAAAAATAGGTCCTTTTATAAATTTAAAGTGACGTGTTTCGTCTAGTATCTCACTCCCTAAAATATCAGAGGGCATTAAATCGGGTGTAAACTGAATTCGGTTAAAGTGTAATCCTAAAGCACTTGAAATAGTGTTTACCAATAATGTTTTTGCCAATCCTGGCACTCCTATTAACAACGAATGTCCGCCACAAAAAATTGAAAGAAGCGTATAATTTACAGCTTCTTGCTGACCGATTATAACCTTACCTATTTCTTGTTGTAGTTGGCTGTATTTTTCTACTAGCGTGTTTACTGCTTTTACATCAGACATATATTATGTTTTTCTTTATTCTAAAAAATTAATTACAAACTTTTGTAAAATGAAATTCCCGCTCTCGCGGGAATGACAATATACTAAATTATTAGTTTTTATTTGTTTTCTTTCTTCCAATCTTTATTAAAATTGCATTTCTTATAGTCGCTACTTAGCTTTAAGTATGTTTCTTGTATTTTTTCCTTAGTCCATTTCGTTATTTCTTCCTCTTTTTTCTTTGCCAATGCAAATTCTTGCATTCTTACATAATCTTGTACTAAATCTGCCTTATGCGTTTCTGTTTTGTTTTTCATTAAAATTACTCCATACATCTTTTCTCCTTCACGAGTTTCATCGTAAAACACATCAGACAATTCGCCTTTTTTCAATTCACTAATTCTAGCAAATAACTCTGGGGGCATTCTTGTGAGTTCAAAATTTGGTTCTTGTGTGTAAGGATTCATAATTAAGCCTCCACTATTTTTTGTTTCCTCATCTTCAGAATACTTTTTAACTGCTTCTTCAAAAGTTATTTTTTCTGCCTTAAGATCGGCTACAATTTTTTCTATTTGTTCTTTGGTCTCGTTTAATTTTTCATCAGATACTTCTGGTTGCATTAAAATATGAGAAACTTCACGTTGATTCCCCTTTACTTTATGTAGCTGAATGATATGATATCCAAAAACTGACTTGATAGGCTCTGAAATTTGCCCTTCATCTAGTGAGAAAGCTGTTTCTTTAAACTCTTTAATGAACTGACTATCTTTGGTAATAATATATTTCCCTCCGTTTTGAGCTACTGCTGGATCGTTAGAATTAATAATTGCTTTCAGTTTAAAACTAGCACCGTTTTCTACCTCTTTTTTTATTTCGTTTAGTTTATTTATAATACGTTCTTCTTCTTCTTTCGCTGGTTCTGCTTTAAGTATTATTTGTTGTAACTCGACCTCAGCAGGAATTTCTGGAAGTTCTCCTTTTTCCTCTAATCCTTTATAGTAAATTCGTATTTCCTCTGGAGTTACATCGATGTTTTCTGTAATTTTTTGTTGTTCTTTTTCAATTAATACATTTTCTCGTTGAACTCTGCCTAACTCTTTCTTTAAATCTTCCATATCATTGAATCCGTAAGCTTCCACCACTTTTTCTTCACTTCCATATTCTCGTGTAAAATAAGCGATACTTCTACTTACCCTGCTATCAATTTCTGATTGAGAGATGGTAACACTATCAATAATTGCATGATGCGCTAATAATTTTAGTTGCATTAATTCTTCTAACATCTCACAGTCTGAAATTGTAACTCTTCCTTCATTACGTTGCTCAATTTCTTGCTTAAATTTATCGATATCAGAATGTAACACTATATTTTTCCCCACTACAACAGCAACCCCATCAATTTTTGTTTGCTGTGCATTTAGCGTGGTTAACCCCAAAAACAAGGTAAATACTATGCTAATATTCTTTAAAGTTTTTATTTTGAATTGCATCATTAATCAGCTTTTTTTCAATATCTCGTATTAATTCTAATTTTCTTTTATGTAAAATAATTTGTTTTATTCTAGGACTAACATAACTCAACGGAGCCGTAGCGTTTTTAGGTAACATATTTTTTACAGCGACCAAATATACTCCTAAACTATCTTCTTTTTGTATGAATTTTGATATTTTTAACAAATTTTCATTGGTTTCAGTACGCAAAGGCGGTATTTCTTTCTTTAAAAAATCAAGAGTAACCCAAGTTGAATCTTGCAAACGATACGATTTAAAATTTAACAAATGTCGCTCTAAGTCTTCTTTATCTTCTTCTTTATCTGACTTGAATTCTCTAATAGTTTCTGTTTTTTCTAAATAATTTGTACCAAAGTACACATACTCAAACTGTAACAATTCTTCATTTACTTTAAAATTTTCTTTGTTTTTGTTGTAGTATGAAGCAATTTCTTCACCAGTTACAATAGTATCTAATTGTTGTTTTATTAAACGTTCCTTGTACCCATTGATGTACAAGCTTTTTTTATAATCATTAACTAAATTTTGAATTTCCTCGCTTTGTGCTTCCGTTATATTCTCTTCCGCTTTTATATATAACAACTCTTGCTTTGCCCATGAATTAATCAGTCCTTTTACGATAACTAAACTATCTTTTTTAGAAAGGTTTTTAGGTAGCAAACCCGTAATATCTTTTTTATATAAATGCTTGTTGTAAACGGTAGCTATGGGGCGTTCATACGTTACCTTTTTAGTTTTTAAGGTTATAAGGTCGCAAGAAACTATAAACAATATTACTACTACAAATATGTATTTTTTCACTTTGAATTATTTATGAGGATTTTTAAAAAACTTAGGGTTCCTCTTTTTATTCTTAATTTTTTTTTAATCTTACAATGAAATAATGCCTTTAATTGACTCTGCTTTTTTATAATAGGAAATAACTTCGTCTGAACTCTTTACGGTTAAATGTATAGATACACTTACGTACTTTCCTGTTTTAGATTTCTTTGTATTGATAACTGCCCCACCATTATTAAATAAGTCTTGAACTTCTTGCACCTGATTACCGTCGGTAGGAACAATAAATTTATATAAATATTTAGCAGGAAATGTTGTGGTGTCTTCTAATTGTGATTTTAACTTGCTATAAAAAGCTTCTCTATCTTGCATAATTCAATAATTTCTATTAAAACCATTGATAAAATATCGTTTTTACAATGGAGTACAAAATTACACTATTTATTATATTTATAAATTGAAACTTCTATTTTTGCCCCATGCAACAAAAAATAGTCTTAATAGGTGGTCCTGGCACTGGTAAATCTTCAATTTTAAAAGAATTTATAAAGCGTGGGTACAAGTGCATGCCCGAAATATCGAGAGAAGTTACCTTAAAAGCTCAAAAAGAAGGAATCGATCAGCTTTTTTTAGAACAACCCCTATTATTTAGTCAACTACTGTTAGAAGGTAGAGAACAACAATATTTGGAAGCTCATCAAAGCAATGAAGAAATCATTTTTTTTGATAGAGGAATTCCCGATGTGCACGCGTATATGAATTATTTAGGCTCAGACTATCCTCCTGTATTCAAAGAAAAGAGCAATCAATACCTATATACGAAAGTTTTTATGTGCGCTCCGTGGAAAGATATTTACAAATCTGATAACGAACGCTACGAAACTTTTGAACAATCTGTTAAAATTGATACTTTCTTAAAAGAAGCGTACGAAGAAATTGGATACCATATAATTGAGGTGCCTTTCGGTTCTGTACAAGAGCGTTGTGATTTTATTTTACATTCGTTAAAAAACAATGTATGACACCGCTCTAAAAATATTGACCCATTATTGGGGACACCCTTCTTTTAGAGAACCTCAACAAGAAATTATTACCTCAGTTTTAAACAATAAAAACGTTGTTGCCTTACTACCCACTGGTGGCGGAAAATCGATTTGTTTTCAAATACCTGCATTGGTTAAAGACGGAGTTTGTATTGTTGTTTCTCCTTTAATTGCCCTGATGGAAGATCAAGTTTCTAACTTAATTCAGAAAGGTATCAAAGCAACCCTGCTACCATCAGGAAGTACACAAGATGAAATGATAACGCTTTTTGATAATATCAGATTTGGAAACATCAAGTTTTTATACATTTCGCCCGAACGACTACAATCACAATTTATTCAAGAAAAAATAAAACAACTACATGTAAATTTAATTGCGATTGATGAAGCGCATTGTATTTCGGAATGGGGACATGATTTTCGACCTTCTTATCGAAATATTACCATTTTAAAAGAGCTCCAACCAGCGGCTCCAGTAATTGCATTGACGGCTACCGCTACCCAAAAAGTAATTACAGACATTGTTTCTTCTCTTGAATTAGAGAACCCAACCCTATTTCGAAAGTCATTTTTTAGAGAAAATTTGGCTTATCAAGTAATAAAAACAGAAGACAAACTCGGTAAACTAAATCAGATTTTTACCAAAACAAAAGCCCCTGCAATCGTATATGTAAATACACGAAAGAAAACGCAAGAAATTAGCCGTTATTTGAATGCGCAGGGGTACAAAAGTTCTTTTTATCATGGCGGACTTTCTACTATAAAAAAAAAACTCGCCTTTGATAACTGGATGTCTGAAAAAACACCCATTATGGTTGCCACCAATGCCTTTGGTATGGGAATCGACAAACCCAATGTTCGTCTCGTAGTTCATTTAAACGTACCTTCTTCTATTGAAAACTATATTCAAGAAGCGGGTCGTGGCGGACGTGATGGAGTGAAGTCTTTTGCTGTTATGCTAACCAATAATAGCGATATTTCTTTGAGCAGTACATTGCTAGAAAAATCTTTACCTTCTATTCAAGAAGTAAAAACTGTACATCAAAAACTATATCAATATGTGCAAATTGCAAAAGGAGAATTGGTAGAAACTGGGTTTGATTTTAACTTTTTAGACTTTTGCAATCAATACCAATTTATTCCTAACAAAACCTTCACGACACTTCAAATACTCAACAATAACGGAATTATAGAACTCAACCATAACTTCCAGCAAAAATCTACCATTCAGTTTTTAGCTTCAAGTACGAAAGTGATAGCACATGCAACTAAAAATACTACCGTTAAAAACTTTATTCAACAAATTTTGCGTATGTATGGTGGTATTTTTGAAACCCCTGTAAAGATTGATGAGTTTTATATTGCCAAGAAGCTAGGCACGACTTCTTGGTTTGTGATTGATACTTTAGAAAAATTGGCTCAGAAAGAATTGATTGCGTATACCAAAGCTACGAATAATGCGGAACTCTTCTTTTTACAACCTAGAGAAGATGACAAAACCATCAATCGAATCGCTGCCAATATCAAACAATACATTCAACAAAAAAAGAAAAAAATACTGATTTACTTCATTTCATAGAAAACAACTCCGTTTGTAGAAGCATCCAATTGCTTTCGTATTTTAATGAAACACAATCTCAAAACTGCAGAATGTGTGATGTTTGTTTACAAAAAAAACAAGTTTTTACGTCATCAGTAAACGATATATTACTACTAATTCAGAAGCATAAAAGTTTAACAGTTGCTGAAATAAGCTCGTTATTAAATGACACAGAAGCAAACATTTTAATACTTTTGCGTCAACTTCTTGCTGAAGAAAAAATACAGACAAAAAACAATAAATACTTTTTAGAATAAATGAGAGATTTACGCATCGTTTTTATGGGAACTCCCGATTTTGCTACCACTATTTTACAGCATTTGGTGGAGAATGATTACAATGTAGTCGGAGTTATCACTGCACCAGACAAACCTGCGGGTAGAGGTCGTAAACTGAATGAATCTGCTGTAAAAAAATATGCAATTTCTCAACATTTGCCTGTTTTACAACCAAGAAACTTAAAAAGCGACGATTTTCAAGAGCAATTACAAAATTGGAATGCTAACTTACAAGTGGTGGTGGCGTTTAGGATGTTGCCCAAATCGGTTTGGGCAATGCCCGAATACGGTACTTTCAACTTACATGCCTCTCTACTACCAGAATATCGAGGTGCCGCCCCTATTAACTGGGTAATTATCAAAGGTGAAACCAAAACAGGAGTTACCACCTTTTTTATTGATGATAAAATTGATACTGGCGAAATTATTTTACAAAAAGAAGTTGCCATTAAAGAAGATGAAACGGTTGGTGAATTGCACGACAAACTCATGTATTTGGGTGCTGATTTGGTAGCAGAAACTATCGATTTGATTGCCCAAGGTAATGTTGCAACCATGAAACAACCAGAATTAGAAGAAAAATCAGCACCAAAATTATATCCGCATAACTGTAAAATAGATTGGTCTTTACCTCTAGATGACATTTACAACCACATACGTGGGCTAAACCCATACCCTGCCGCTTGGACGACTATAATAAATGGCAATCATGAGGTTGCTGCTAAACTGTATAAGGTAAGTAAAGAGTTTACCAATCACAATCTTGAAATCGGTCGTATTATAAGCTCTAAAAAAGAGTTAAAAATAGCGGTTACTGATGGTTACCTAAATATTCATCAAATTAAAATTTCTGGTAAAAAATTAATGGATGCGCAAAGCTTGCTTAATGGTTATCAATTCGAAGCGGGAGCAAAAGTGCTGTAGCCCTTTATCTATAAGGTTTAAGCGATTTTCGTAAAAAACACAAGTGGTTATTAACAATTCAAAGTAATTTATTAACAAAAGCATCTTTTTTTAAGGTCAAATCTTGCACAATCCCGCATTCCGTCTATATTTGTTGAGCTATTGAAGCAAAAAATATTAATTAATTTTAAAATCTATTCAAATTATGAACAAATCAGATTTAATCGATGCAATGGCTGCTGACGCAGGAATTTCAAAAGCTGCTGCTAAAGCTGCATTAGACTCTTTAACTGATAATGTAACTAAAACTCTTAAGAAAGGTGATAAGGTTGCTTTAGTAGGATGGGGAACATGGTCTGTTTCTAAGAGAGCTGCTAGAACTGGTAGAAATCCTCAAACTGGAAAAGAAATTAAAATCGCTGCTAAAAATGTAGTTAAATTTAAAGCAGGTGCAGGTTTAAGCAATTCAGTAAACTAATATTTTCCACGAAACATATTTTTACAAACGGTATTTAGGCAACTAAATACCGTTTTTTTATACACCTGTGTCACAAAAAAGAAATACTGATGTCTGTTATATAGAAATTAAAACCATTTATGATGAAAAATATAGTTACTATTATCACACTTTTCTTCTGCTTTTCGGCTGCTGTTGCACAAAAAACCGTAAACGCAGCAGATATTATGAGAGACGTTAAAAACGGCAAAGCCGTAGAAATTTCAAATGCTACGATTGAAGGGGTATTGGATTTTACCTTTATGAACGAGGCATTGCCCAAATTACCTAAAAGAAAAGGTTGGTGGAATAATGGAGGATCCAATACTATTGAAAAACAAATTACCGATAAAATTTCTTTTGTAAACTGTGTTTTTATCGACGATGTACTAGCCTATATTCCCGATGAGAAAAGTGGTTATACATTTATAGCTAATTTTGAAGATATTGTGGTGTTTACAGAGTGTACTTTCGAGCAAAAAGCAATGTTTAAGTATTCTGATTTTGAACGGAATACTGATTTTTCAACCTCAAAATTTAAAGGCGACTCTACCTTTAAATATGCTGAATTTGACAGAGACATCACGTTTAAAAACACCTTGTTTGAAGAACCTGCTACGTTTAAGTATGCCAAATTTAACCGTTTTGTAAGCTTTCAAAACTCAGTTTTTAATGAAAGTGCTATTTTTAAATACACCGAATTTAAAGACGGAGTATCGTTTAGAAATGTAAAATTTGAAGAAGACTTAAACATCAAATACACCAAAGTATCGGGTGAATTCGATATTACAGGAATGGAAGTCGCTTTTGATATCGACTCAAAATACACGAAAATAAACGGTAAAAGTTTTAATAAGTACTTGTTAAAAAGATAATCGCTATTGAAAACTTAAACCAATAAAACAAACCGTCTAAAATTACTTTTAGGCGGCTTTTTGTTAGTCTTCTACTAGGTTCTTCTTAGCTTTCTTACTACCCTCGTACAACTCATATTTTACGAAACGACAATCTAAATCGGCATTTTTCAACGGAATTCTTTTCGACGTTCGTAAACCCACGTGTTTTAACGCTTGAATATCCGAAGTAATTAACCAAGCAGTTGAGTTCGGATAGTTATTCTTTAAGGTATCCCCTATTTTTCTATAAAACTCTGCTACATCAATATTCAAACGCTCTCCGTAAGGCGGATTGAATAAAATTGTCGTTTTTCCAAACACCTCTTTTTTAGAATTAAAGAAATTAACGTGATGTACCCCTATAAACTCTTCTAAGTTGGCATTGATAATATTTTGCTGTGCTTTTCTTACCGCAGATGGTGCCTTATCAAATCCCATAATCTTAAAGTGTGAACTTCGGATTTTTTTCAACAGCGAATCTTGAATAATAAAGTATAAATCTTCATCGTAATCGTTCCAGCTCTCAAAAGCAAAATGTTTGCGATTGATATTAGCAGGAATCTGATTGGCAATCATCGCTGCTTCTATCAAAATCGTTCCAGAACCGCACATTGGGTCAATAAAGTTTTCTTCCCCCTTATATCCTGAAAGTAAAACCAACCCCGCTGCCAAGACCTCATTAATCGGGGCGATATTCGTAGCACTACGATAACCGCGTTTGTGCAACGACTCGCCAGAAGAATCTAACGAAATAGTCAACCACTCCTTATGAATGTGAATGTGCACTTTTACATCTGGGTATTTTAAATCTACATTCGGACGCTTTTTATATTTGTGCATAAAATAATCAGCAATAGCATCCTTCGACTTTAAACTAATATAATGTGAGTTTGAGGTAAAATTATTTGAGTTTACCACTGCTCCAATGGCAAACGTACCGTCTACCCCTAAAAAACGTTCCCATTTTACACGCTGAATAGCTTCGTATAAATCTTCTTCATCAAAAATTTTACTGCGTTTAATCGGTTTTAAAATACGAATGGCAGTACGCAAGGCAATATTCGCTTTGTACATAAATCCTTTGTCTCCTCTAAAAGCAACGCTTCTAATCCCCTCCTTCACGTCCATCGCTCCTAGTTGACGCAATTCGTCTGCTAAAACTGCCTCTAAACCTGCCATGGTAATAGCAGTCATTTTAAAATCTTTTTCCATGTAACTGTAAAATTTCACTGCAAAAGTACAGTTAATTTTGGGTTGTTATGAATCTTTTCTACTTTGAATCTAAAAAACGTAAGTTTTGTGTATTTTTGCAGACCTTAGCCTTATGAATACAACAGATTGGTTTACTTCATGGTTTAATACGCCATACTATCATATATTATACAAGCATAGAAACGATGCCGATGCACAATTTTTTATGCGAAATATTACTTCTTTTTTACAATTACCGAAATCGAGTACCATTGTCGATTTACCCTGCGGAAAAGGACGCCATTCGGTGTATTTAAACTCGTTGGGCTATGATGTGGTTGGGGGTGATTTAAGCAAAAACAGCATTGCGTATGCCAAGCAATTTGAAAATGACACCCTTCATTTTGAGGTTTGGGATATGCGTAAAACTATCGAAGGTAGATACGATGCCATTTTTAATTTATTTACCAGTTTTGGGTATTTTGAAGATGATGAAGAAGACATTGCCGTTTTGAGAAATATTAAAAACGGACTCAAAGAAAATGGTGTTTTTGTGTTGGATTTTTTAAATGTTGAAAAAGTAAAAAATACGCTCGTAAAAGAAGAAGTAAAAACCATTGATGGTATCGAATTCAACATTCAAAAAGAAATTAAAGACGGATTTATCTTAAAACACATTTCTTTTTTTGCTGATGGAAAAGCACACTCCTATACCGAACGCGTAAAATTCTTAACTTTAGAGAAGCTACAATCGTATTTTGATCGTGTTGGTTTCAAAATAACAGAAATCTTTGGCGATTATCAGCTAAACGCATTTAATGCATCATTGTCTGACCGTTTAATTATTGTTGCCAAATGAGTTATGTATTGCTAATTATGGGGGTTTTAGTGGGTATTTTATTCGTTTTTACGTTAAAACCCGGCCACAACTTCGTTCGTTTATTATTGGCATTTAGTGGTGCGTATTTACTTTCGGTTACTATTTTACATTTACTACCCGAAGTATACCAACATGCTGAGGATACCAAACTCATTGGTATCTTAATTTTGGTAGGTATCATTATTCAATCGGTATTGGAGTCATTTTCTAAGGGTGCTGAACACGGCCATATCCATTTGCATTCCGACTCGTCTAAGTTTCCGTGGTTGCTTTTTGTGAGTTTGTGTATTCATGCGTTTTCTGAAGGATTGCCTATACATCATTCAGATGACAATTTGTTATGGGCGATTGTCGTTCATAAAATACCCATTGCCATCGTTTTAACTACCTTTTTGCTACACGCAAACTATTCAAAAAAAACAATTTTTCTCTTTGTAACGGTCTTTGCGCTGATGAGTCCTTTAGGAATGTTGGCTTCAGATAAACTTCCTATTATTGAAGAATACCATACCGAAATCACTGCTGTAATTATTGGTGTGTTTTTACATATTTCAACGATTATTCTTTTTGAAAGCACCGAAAACCACAAGTTTAACTACCAAAAGTTTGTGGCTATTATTTTAGGGGTTTTACTAACGATTTTTACGTTATAATTTGTTTCCTTATCTTTAAGTAGTTTAAAATACCTAGTTGTAGGTAACTATACCAGTGCTTCTTTTTCTGAAATTTGGAGGAGTATTAACTAAAAAAACTTTATTATGAAGAACAGTATTTTTTTAACTGCCTTAGTATCTATATTACTTTGCTCATGTAATAGTAATCCTTCAAAAAAGCCTATTGATTCTACCAATTTAACAGTATACAAAAAGGGTAAAAAACCTAGAAAAATAAATGCCAAAGAAAAACAAACATACAAACGTCAACTAGAAATAGTACAAGGTGACAAAGATTTCAGCTACTTTGATAAAGACACACAAGATTCAATTGTTTTAAGAATTCCAGTAGCTAGCGACAAATATAGATTACACAATATTTATAATGTAAGTAATGGCAATCACAAAGGTATTCTTGTGATTATATCGGATAGTACTAGAAATAGAATTTGTGAAATTACAGAAAGAACACATATAATTGATACTACAGTATTTGCTCATAAGCTGAAACACTTTAAAACTAAATCATCTCTTAATTTGAAGAAGAATGATTTTTTAAGTGTTTTCGTTTTTAACGACTATATACCTGATTTCAAAAAAGACTCCTTAAAATATATTAATCGACATCATGATGCGCTACTAGATCTAAATTTCATTTGGGGTTGTGAAAATTCACTTTTTGAAGATATGTTTGATCCTACAATAAAAAAGCCCAAAGAAACTGGTGGCGGAGTTATTGTTTCATTTCCTTAAAAATGAAATTGTTTAACAAATATTTACTAAAAGGGTTTATACTTTTTTTTTGTACAAACCCACTTTTTTTGTTTAACATCTATTCTCAAAATAGAGTAGAGGAATCTGCTAATTATTTTTTTAATGAGGGCATTAATTACTCATATCAAAACAAAGCAGATTTAGCGTATAAAAATTTCATAAAAGCCCTTGAAATATATGAGAATAAAGACATGAAAGATAGTGTAGCTGAGTGTAATTTAAAGATTTTCTCCTTGATTGATGCTCAATCAAATAACCCCATAGACCCACTACTATACTTAACCAAATATAATAATTACGCTATTAAATCAAATGATACAGTCAAGCAAATTATTGCTAATGCTTACTTTGCCTCCTATTACTTCCAAAAAGATTTCAAAAAGGCTGATAAATTTTATAAAAAGGGATTAGAACAATCAAAATTAATCAAAAACGAGTTATTTCAGGCTAACTTTTATACCAATTTAGGAGCATTACAAAATGAATATGACACTATACTTGATCTTGGCAATCATAGAAAAGCGATTGAAATATATGAAAAATTAAAGATTAATGATAAACTATTTTCAGCTTACTTGAATATAGCTGAACACTTTCACCTAAAGAAGTCATACAAAAAAGCTATTGAATACTTAAAAAAAGCACAAACCACCAACACAAAACGTTACAACAAAAATTTATCAAAAAAGCTATATGAACGTTTGGCATTAAACTATCAATCCAATAATCAATATAAACTTGCTAATAACTACTTTATAAAACTTGATTCCATAAAAGAACTTTTAAATAATAGTAAACAAAATATTGAAATTTCAAGAATTAAAGAAAAATACGATAATGAGAAATTAAGAGCAGACAATCTTGAAATAGAATCAAAAATAAAACAAAACCGTAACCTTTTCTACGGCACCTTAGCTTTCTTAATTTTAGGGGGAACTATCGGCTTATTAACACTAAAAAATGCTCGTAAAAAACGCTTGTTGGCAGAGCAACAACAAGCATTGGAACAACAAAAAAACCTGACCTTACTCAAAGAGCAAGAAATCAATACCATTAATGCCATGATTGACGGTCAGGAAAAAGAACGCATTCGTATTGCCGAAGATTTGCACGATAATATAGGGAGTGTATTAGCGACGTTAAAATTACACTTTGAAAACTTAAAACTCAACCGAGAAAAGAAACATTTTAATCAGGAAGAATTGTACGAAAAAACCGAAAAACTGATTGACGAAACTTACTTGAAAGTCCGAAATATAGCCCATGCTAAAAATGCAGGTGTGCTTGCCAACAAAGGATTGCTAACTGCTGTGAAACTGATGGCTGAAAAAATTTCGGACGCCAATAAAATGACCATTCATGTGCACGACTTCGGACTGGATAAAAGGCTAGAAAATAATATGGAAATTACAGTATTTCGAATTATTCAAGAACTCGTTACCAATATCATCAAACATGCTGAGGCTACCGAAGCGACTATCAATATTGCTTTGTACGACCACAACTTAAATATCATTGTAGAAGATAATGGAAATGGGTTCGATCCACAAGAAATAAGATTAGAAGATGGTATAGGACTCGGTTCCATAGAAAAAAGAATTGCACACCTCAACGGAAATTTAGAAATTGACTCAACCCTTGGGAAGGGAACGACCATCATTATGGATATTCCCATAACCTAAACAATACCTAGTGTTAGGTATAGATTTCCTTATCGCATTTAGTATCTTTGATAAAACTGGTAGTATTATGATAACAATCGCCATGGCAGAAGACCATCAAATTTTAATTGATGGCGTTACTTCTTTTTTTGAGTATGATGAAGATATCAATATTATTGGTACCGTAAATAACGGAGAAGACTTACTAAAGCTCGTCCGTTTAAAACAACCCAAATTGGTCATTACCGATATTCGAATGCCTAAAATGGATGGTATTCAAGCTACGAAACATATTAAATCGGAGTTTCCGCATATAAAAGTCTTGGCCTTAACCATGTTCGACCAACCCGAAGCAATTAAGCAAATGTTAGATGCTGGCGCTTCTGGCTATTTGTTAAAAAATTCTGGTATTAAAATGCTATCGAAAGCCATTATAGCTGTTGCCAATGGCGATACTTTTTTCGACCCTAACGTCGCTTTTAATTTTATGAATGATTACCTAGATGAAAATGTGACTATAGGAAAGGCGGAAAAAGTAATCTTATCGAATCGGGAAAAAGAAATCTTACAACTCATCGCCAACGGAAATACCTCTAAAGAAATTGCCGACACCTTATTTATTGCTAAAACAACGGTAGACACCCACCGAAAAAACATGATTCGCAAATTGAATTTATCGAACGGTAATGAACTGGTGAAATATGCCGTAGAAAAGAAATATGATTTTTAGTGCGTACGCTCACACTTCGCCATCACTTGGTTTTGCTGAATAACAACTGGATACTGTTATTACGAACGTTATAGAGGAATCTTAAACAAAGAAGTTATAGATATCATCTAGAGTCACAAATACTCAATGATAAAATTTATCACACTTCGCTACCGTCATTACTAAAGAAAAACGACGGAAGTAATCTGTTTATTTCTAACTATACATATAAAGATTGCTTCGTTACCACTCGCAATGACGATTTTCGCAATAATCACTCCTTGCTACCGTCATTACCAAGGAGAAACGACGGAAGTAATCTGTTTATTTCTAACTATACATATAAAGATGGCATAGTTAACACTCGCAATAACGACTTTCGAAATCACTACTCCTCGCTACCATCATTACCAAGGAGGAACGACGGAAGTAATCCGTTTATTTCTAACTATACATATAAAGATTGCTTCGTTACCAATCGCAATGACGATTTTCGGAATCACCTCTCCTCGCTACCGTCATTACAAAGAAGGAACGACTGAAGTAATCTGTTTATTTATAACTATACATATAAAGATGGCATCGTTACCACTCGCAATTACGTCTTTCGCTCATTTCGACTACGCTCAATGAACATCATGCAATTAAGTTGTCGAGTATTAGAAAGCTAGAGAGGAATCTCACCCCCTAGAGTTAGAAACATTATTGTAAGTAGTTAATGTACGAATGTAAGATTTAGCTCCGCTGAATCTCAGGTATACTCGTATCTCATAGTGTTGAGGCTAATTAAAAGAATTCCTTATAAAATTACCTATTCGTAGGGAAGCTATTGCCTTCTTTTTCATCCTAATTTTGAAGTAATCAATAACCGAAAAACTTTTAAATTATGAGACATTTATTTAAAATATATCTATTGTTTATAGTTTCTATCTCTATATCCGCTCAAGAAAGTGAAGAAGCAAAAGTTGTCTTAGGTAACTATATTTTTACTTCCTCTTTTCAAACCAATGAAGAAACTAATTTTTATGGTAAGCCCATCAATAACCAAACTACAATTCACGAAGCAGGAAGTATAGTGAATGTACTTGAGAACAAAGGAGATTCTGTAATTGTTCAGTATTATAGAAAGAGAAAAATTTCCAATCCAAACGAAACTCAAAAAAATGAGGCAAACACTTTTAACATGATATATTATAAAGATGCTAATACCTTAAAATATTATAAAATAAAGAAAGAAGATTTTATAAAAGTGGCGTCACCATACTATGCTTGGTATAAAGGGGCTACTGCTGGTATTTACTCTGTTCCTTTCAAGTTAAGATTTAACAATTTTGACTTTGAGCAAAACCTAAATATAGGAATGAGCATAGGTGTACAATATAGAATCAATAAAAAAATCGATGATCGATGGATTATAGAACCGAATGTTGGTATTGGTTTAGCCAAAATAAATCTCAACTCTAAAAATAGCAGTGTAGATAACGAGCGAACCGCCAGTGCTTTTTCCATCTCAACAGGACTCATTTTAAGATTTAATACAGCAATAAATGCAGGAGTTTTTGTTGGTTGGGATTTATTATCAAATTCAGACTCAGATGCTAACTGGATTCACGATAAAAAACCATGGTTAGGGTTAGGTATTAATATCGGTTTTAATATTTCAGAGGGTAAAAAATCTAAAGAGAAAAACTAAGAGTCTTTTTCTTCCCGATGCACCAATTCCATAGAAAAAGCAGGCAAGCAAATGGCTAAATACTCACAAGGTTCGGTAAATGGGTTGGAATATTGAACACGAACATTTTTCTCAATTTTAATCGATTGTCCTGCTTCCAAGACCACAATGTCACCGTCAATATTGAATTGCTTTTTTCCTTTGATAATGTAGGTGTATTCTTCAAATTCAGGAGTTTGAAAAGGTTCACTCCACCCTGCGGGTGCTATCATGTGGGCTATACTTATGTTAGAGTTTCCATCGGTAGCATTGCCAACATGCTCTTCAATTAATTTTCCGTCAGTAGTGGGTACTACAAACGGACTTTTTTGAATGGTGTATTTTGTTTTCATAGAAAATTAACTAAACTACCCCGATGCAAGCATACTGGGTATTTCATAAAATTATTTAGAACTTCGAGGCACGCTTATAAAAATTTAATCTTTAGCGATAGACCTGCGATTAAAAAAGCCGAAACAATCGTTTCGGCTTCGTATATTTTAGTTAAACCAAATGGTAAATGATTTGATTTTGGCTAAATCTGGAATTTGTTCTACGGTTACTTTTTGAGTGCTGAAGTCTTTAAGACCTAAATCTTCATTATCAATCGTAATGGTAGCGTTCAAATCATCAATAAACAAGGTTGCCGACGAAAATGACGATTCTACCTTGTTAATTTTCATATTCGCATTAATTTCTTGAAAGGTAGATTGTATGTTAATTCCTGATTCTGTTTTAAAACGCTCGTCAAAAATTTCAATACTTTTAATCGTTGAAGTAGAGTCTAACTGCTCTTTAGGAGTAATGGTTAGCAAATGCTTTCCTCCTTTTTCATAAACCATGTATTTATCATCTTCTTGAAAAAGGTTGTTTCCTTTAGCTCCTTCACTTAATACTTTTACTACTGAATCTTGCTTAAATACGTTTTCTATTTGGTTCACCGTTGTTTTGGTCGTTAGCTTTCCTACTTTTCCTTTAGCTACGTCAAATTCACTCTTACCACATTGGATAAATAGTACGGATATTATGGCAATAACTAAAGGTTTCATTAATGTTCTCATTGGTTTTCTTTTATATTTAAAACGTTTATTTCTTGTATTTGTTATCTCATTACTTTTTTCAAAATTCCAAAAGCAGCTCTTATAAAAGTGGCACTAGTTAATACCTTTACTATTGGGTTCATACGTGTGCTTCTACTGCGTGTTGAAGAACTTCTGCTGTTTTTTCTTTTTTACGTGCTTCTTCGGTTTTCTCTTCGTTAATTTTTTCAATCTTCTCGTTCAGCATTTCATAAGCGCTCTCTCTATCAATAGCTTCGTTGTATTTCGGTATCAACCTCGAATTGTCTAAAACTTGTTTAATTTCTTTCTCTGTTAACACGTCCATTCTACTCATGGGCGCACGTAACATGGTTCGTGCTAACGGCGTGGGAATCCCTTTTTCGTTTAATACAGAAACTAAAGCTTCTCCGATACCTAATTGTGTTAACACTTCTTTGGTATCGTAATATTCAGAGTCTGGATAATTTTCGGCAGCCAATTTAATGGCTTTTCTATCTTTTGCGGTAAAAGCACGTAAGGCATGTTGAATTTTCATTCCTAATTGTGCTAACACATCTTCTGGAACATCCTTCGGATTTTGTGTAACAAAGTACAAACCGATTCCTTTCGATCGGATGAGTTTTACGATACTTTCTATCTGACTTAATAGTGCTTTTGAAGCTTCGTCAAATACTAAATGAGCCTCATCAATAAAAATCACCAACTCTGGTCGACCACTATCTCCCTGCTCTGGAAAAGTTTCGTATACCTCAGCTAACAACTGCAACATAAAGGTTGAAAACAATTTGGGTCGGTCTTGAATATCTGTTAAGCGCAATACAGAAATAACCCCTCTTCCGTTTTCATCAACACGAGTTAAATCGTCCACCTCAAATGATTTTTCTCCGAAAAATAAATCGCCTCCTTGTTGTTCTATTTCCACAATTTTTCTAAGAATGGCTCCTGTACTAGCCGTAGAAATGCGTCCGTATTCTTCTTGAACCTCCTCTTTACCTTCATTGGTTACATATTGAAGAATTTTCTTGAAGTCTTTTAAATCTAGTAAGGGTAACTTATTATCATCACAATATTTAAAAATAATCGCCACAATTCCTGATTGAGTTTCGGTTAAATCTAAAATACGCGATAGCAATACCGGACCAAATTCAGACACAGTAGCACGCAAACGCACGCCGTCTTGTTCTGAAATGGATAAGATTTCTATAGGAAATTTTGTTGGTGCAAATGGGATTCCGATTTTTTCGTGACGTTCGTCAATCTTCGGATGCCCCGGACTCGGTTGTGCCAATCCACTCAAGTCACCTTTTACATCCATTAACAATACAGGAATTCCTTTTTCAGACATGTTTTCTGCCAGTACCTGCAAGGTTTTTGTTTTACCCGTTCCTGTTGCTCCTGCTATTAATCCGTGACGGTTTAAGGTTTTTAAGGGAATCTTTACCAAGGCATTGGTAACTGTTTCTTCTCCTAACATTCCTGCTCCTAGGGTAATAAAATCTCCTTTGGTGGCATAGCCTTCTGTGATATAGTTGAAAAACGCTGAAGTTTTACTCATTATTTTTGACCTTTTTTGTGATAAAAACACGTAAAAGTAACAAAAATCATTCATTAATTTTGAATGTTGCCTATCTTTGCAGCCTTATGTTGAAAAAAGAAGTACAGGAGTTAATTGATAGAGGAGAAATGCTTCCGTTAATGGAAGAATTTTATACGATTCAAGGAGAGGGAGCACATACGGGTACTGCTGCTTATTTTATTCGTATTGGTGGTTGCGATGTAGGGTGCCATTGGTGTGATGTAAAGGAAAGTTGGGATGCGAAGCTGCACCCACCAACAAAAACCGACCTTATTGTTAATAATGCAGAAAAATATGCTAAAACGGTAGTGATTACTGGTGGTGAACCTTTGATGTGGAGCTTGGATTATATTACAAATCAACTGCAAGAAAAAGGAATAAAAACACATATTGAAACTTCTGGAGCTTATGATTTTTCTGGGGTTTGGGATTGGTTTTGCTTATCGCCTAAAAAAACAAAATTGCCTTTAGAACGTGCCTATGAAGAAGCGGATGAACTGAAAATGATTATTCATAATAAAAGTGATTTTCAGTTTGCCGAAGAGCAGGCTGCTAAGGTTGGTAAGGACTGTATGTTATTTTTACAACCTGAATGGAGTAAGAAAGAAAAAATGACTCCGTTAATTATTGAGTATGTAATGCAACATCCTAAATGGAAAATTTCCTTACAAACGCATAAATATTTGAATATACCGTAACAAAAAGTGTATTGAGTAAAATTTAATCTTATAGATAATTTTTATTTTATACGATTTAATGGTTTATTATTTCGCATTTAGGTCTATTGTATCTTCATGTAAAATTATTGAATCGAGAAGTCACATTATTCATTCAGTCGATTGTACTTTTTCAAGATTTTTATTAGTAAGTCGTGTGGTAAAGCATAGGCTTTGTTTCCGTTAATTCCTTCCATAGTTTCAGCTGCCACCATTGCATTGATAATTGCTTCCTCAACTACTTGAACTGTTGCTTCAAATACTGGCATTAGTTGGTCATTAGGTATTGATTCAACGGCAGTAGTTTCATCTCGATTAAATGCATTTTCATTTGCAGTAGAGAAAGCTAAAAAGATATCTCCAGAGCCATTGCTTCCTCGTCCACCTACAATTCCTACTCCTAATGGAATTCTTTGAGCAATTCTTTTTAGTTGATGAGGCAAAAGAGGGATATCTGTAGCGATTATTACTATAATGGAACCATCACCTTCTTGTCTCCTTGATTTTGGTGGCGCATTAAACTTATAATTTAAGGTGTCTTTTAATTCAATTCCCACGGGAACACCTGCAATTGATAAATTTCTTTTAGCTCCAAAATTGGATTGAACAATTGCTCCGACAGTATAAGTTGAGTCCTTAATTTTAAAAACTCTCGAAGAAGTTCCTGTTCCTCCTTTAAAACCTAAGCACATCATACCAGTTCCTCCACCAACATTGCCTTCAGCAATCTTTCCAGTCGATGCATTTTTTATGGCCTCCAATACATTTTCTTCTTTTACGTGAAAACCATAGATATCATTGAGGAAACCATCATAAGTTTCCGCCACTACTGGATACGTATACCACCAGTCTTCTCCGCGATACCAATCCGTAGCCACATACCACTTCAATACTGCATCTCTAACAACTCCAACACTATTGGTATTCGTTATCATAATCGGTGTTTCTAAAAATCCTGATTCGGTAACCCAAGTGGTGCCCGTCATTTCCCCATTTCCATTAAGGCTATACCAATTAGCATAAACTGGACTAAATTTTTTATGCTTTCCTCTCGGAAATATTGCAGTAACTCCCGTTCTTACAGGTCCTTTCCCGATAATATTTTCTCCTTCTCCAGAAATAATAGTGCTATAACCTACTTCAACTCCTTTAACATCTGTAATTGCATTAAATTCTCCAGGCTCACCAACAAAAGGAACACCTAAATCTCGTGCTCTTGGTTTTTGTCCGTATGATTGAAAACAAATGAGTATTACTATAAAAACGATGGATATTCTTTTCATGTTGATTGGTTTTAATGTATTGTCCTAAAATATGGAGACAGGCTAATCCCGAAACTTTGGGAGATTTTACGATCCCTAAATATATCATATTCGGTGTTTTATAGTCTAAAGATACAGGTTATCTTATTTGGTTACTATTCAAGTTCAATTCCGTATTCACGTGCTTTATCAGATAATATTTCAATTCGTTCTTTATATTTTTCTTCAATTCCTAATTCATAAATTCCATTCATCGCATTGCTAAACATCTTTTCCAATGTTACATAATAGTTCTCATCCCAATACCCGAAATCTTCAATGACTTCTAAACAACAACTTACATAGTGCAATTCCAATTCTACATTAAGTTCTGTTATTCTCATTTTACGAACTGAGCGAATTATTTTTCGCGCTTCGGTTTCTCGTAAAACCATATTTCTCCCACTTGGATATATATACCTTTCAATTTCCCTTTTGTATCTTTCTGTCAGTTGCTTTATCTCTCCCGTTGCGAAAATGTCTAAGTAATTTTTTGCGTCAGGAATTTTTTTATACATCTCTGAAATCAGTTTAATAATTTCAGCTTTATCCATTTGGTTTAACTCTTTTTTTACTTCTTTTAGTGCCATAATTAGCTCTAATATTATTGTCTCTCTAACTATCTAGTCCTGAAATATGGCTACAGATTAAAAATTCATTTTACACTGATGTTAAACAAACCATATTCGGTGTTTTATAGTCTAAAGATACAGGTTATCTTATTTGGTTGTATAGATTCACGGCACTTTTTGCTGCTTTTTTGCCTGAGCTACACTAATAAATATATTATTGAGATTCAATTTTCAGTTGAAAGGGCTCTCAATACCGTCTGATTACTTTGTCGTTTTTACACTTAATCTTTAAAATTATGTAGGCTTTATTCAGGACGGGGCATAATTAACCACAACGTTTTGCAGCTAAGAAACGTTGGGCATTTCGGATCGATAACCTATCCACCGAAACGATAAGTTGCTACGAAGAACGAAACTTGCGGATACCACTGTCCGCTCCATTTTTTCTTAGGTGCTGTTGTGGGTAGTTTTTTTTACATTTCTAATCTAAATCCTTCAATTTTTTGGATGATGATTTCTTCTGGTTGATTTGAAGAAGCTTTAGCTAAAACCATTTTTTCCAAATCATTATCATCAAGAATAATTATCATTTTACGTTCGGTTGCCCAGACTTCCCTTCGTGTAAAATATGAGCCTTTATCTTCTTCTCCGTTTCGTGAAATTATTATCGCAAATAGTCCTGTACCATGTGTCTTTAGGTAGTTGGACAATTGTAGGATTTGGTTTTTCTTTATTTTTCCTGTGTAATTCTTTGCATCTATTACAATAAAGTCAGCTTGGTATTTTTCTCGCAGATATTTCCAAAACCCTGTTTCACAGTAATTCCTTAAAATGAAGTCTCTTCTATTGATACCGTATTTATCTGATAATTCCGTTATCGGGTCAGATAAAACGTCACTGAATAAATATGAGAGCACTTTTTCAACGTGCTTTTGATATTTCGACCAGTCAGCTCGTCCAGGAGGAATTAGTTTAAGGTCAGCAATTAGTGTGTCATGAACTTTGGATTTAACAATTGAAAATGAGAATAGCTTTAGAAAAAGTTTGTCTTCTATTTGCTCGATTTCATTTTTAAATGTCTGAGTAATGAAATCTCTGTCCCAAACCTCAATTTTTGACTTCTTTAAGTATTCATTATCTGATTGAGAAAGTATCCCCGGAAAGGAAAGAACCAATTTCACATCTTCTTTTAGAACTGATTTGTAATTGTTAAGTTGATGAACCACTTCTTCAAGTCTTCGTGATGTAAACGTTGGAGTAGACTTAAGTTCAATCAACACTTTTCTCCACTTTCCGTTTTCTTTATGTTCTGCAATAATATCCGCTCTGTAACGTACATCTTTTGAAAGAAGAGCTTCTTGAGAAATATTTCGATAATCTGGATGCTTGTCTAATAATTGCGTGAGAAAGTAGATTAATTCGATTTCACGAAACGGCATTTTATTTCCTCGTCTTGCGTTACATTCCGCGCAACTAAGAACAAGATTGTTAGCAGAATCATCTCCCGAAAGTGAACGAGGAAGTAAATGATCAAAGGTGAAAACCTCTATTGGAAATTCTCTGTCGCAGAAAAAGCATTTTCCGTTCTGCTCTTCGTATAGTTTCTGTTTTCTTTCCTTTTTCATTTTTTTAAATTACCCACAACGTCTCGGCTATGGGTAGTTGCTAAAAGTACGAAAGTTAGCAAAAATGCCCAAAGTGAGGAATATTCTCCGAATATTCCGATTGGCACTTACCGTACTCAAGCAATTACTTATAGCCATTGTTGTGCATAGTTATTTTTTATTCCAGTTCTGTTCAAATTGTTCGATATATTGTAAATATCTTTTGTCTTTAGTTGAGTATTTTCTAGTTAATTCAGCCCATTCATCAAATTTCTTTTTATTCTTTAGTTTGAAATAGGCTTGAGCCATATTAACTGACATTTCACTTTTCTCAAAGTCGTTGTCAGATTTTTTAATTCCTTTTCGATATGTTTTTTCGGCATCTTCTACTTTATTTAAGCCTAAATAAGAATAGCCTAATTCTCTGAAAAAGTAATAGTTTTTAGGATTGTTCTCAATTGCTTTTTTCAAAATCAGTATGGCTTTTTCAAATTGTCCTAAGTGATTGTAGGCATAAGCTAACTCAAATTCAAGTCCATCAAAATGAGGCTGAATTTCATAAGCCTTTAATAAAGGTTTTAGAGCTTGTTCACAAGCACCAACGTGGTTGTAATGATAACCCTCTTGTTTTAAATAATCCACTTGGTCGGAACCTTCTTTGTAAATCGATAACCATTCAGGTTCTTTAGTTAAATTCAGAGCAGAAATTTGGTTTTCGGTCAAAACAGAAACTAAACTTGTATTTGGTTCAAGTCGATATTTCATAAATCCAACAGTTGAATCTCTTTTTATATTAATTAGCTTTTGCTCTTTTATTTGAAATTTAGTTTCGTAATTAAAGGTAAAACCTGCTTGATTATCCAAATAAATGAATCCATAAGCGTAAGTCGAATCTGTGTCTTTTTTGGGAAAAGCAACCCATTTGTCAACTGCATTAAAATACTTGGTGTCAAATTTTAATTCAGTCAGATTATTTTGTGAAATTCCAATATTTGAAATCAATATCAGAGCTAAAATTGTTATTCTCATAGTTTTTTCATAATTATGCACAACGTCCAGGCTATGAGTAGTTGCGTGGGTTAGCACTTAACTTTGCAAGTACGAACCAAACTGAAAATCCTCGAAGATTTTCAGAAGTAGGCGAGAAGAAGCAATTACTTATAGCCATTGTTGGCAAATCGTTTTTTTTATGGTATTAATATCAGTCGTTGTTTTAATTTCTTGTTTCCTAAAACCCAAACAATTAAATATGCACCAGCACCATCACTATTCCATTGATGAACAATATAATCATCCTTGTTTTTATTGATTTCAATTACATCGTCACATTCAAAAATATCCTCGTAAAGAATACTCGGAATCTCAATCGATTTTCCATTTATTGAGGTTTCAATTCCGACAACTTCTGTTTTAGGAATATTTCCGTCAGTTCCGTAAATTCTGCGTCCGTTAATTTTAGTCAGCCACTTTCCGTCAAAATCAGATATCTTATTTTCCAAACTAAATTCGTTTAACTTATACTCAAATAAAAATTCAGTTCCGTTGTATTTATTCAAATCCTCAATTGGGCATAAACGACTTTTATGAATATAACCCTTAAAAGTATCATCTTCTCCGCATTCCATTTGATATTTGTTTTTTGAAATATAGACAGTTATCCAATCCGATTCTGTTTCGTTTTCTTGATAACTAAATACTTCAGAATCTTTGAGTTTATAAATGACTTCAGAGTCAATTTTAGGAAGTTTTCGAACGTTAGTAAATCCATCAACATCTTTTATAACTGCAACTTGTCCGTAATTCAGATTACAGAAAAAGATGATTGAAACGATTATTAAATAGTTCTTCATTTTCTTATGATGCAGTTTTTCTTAAATGTTTGCCAACTTGTTTATATAAACACTTTTCGTACTGTTATACCAACTGTTTAGAAGTATAAAGATACTTCAAATAAATTTTTAGTACTTATATTTTTAATAAAAATACTGTTTTTTAACAAACCGTCATAAGAGTTATTAACCTGAAATAATTTATTGCAAACACACATATATACAACATATCAATCGTTTTCTTAGAAAAAAAACAAGAACTATGGTTGTTTTTTAAAAATAATATATACATTTGCGTCAATGCGTAACAATAAAAGAAATATCATTTCCATTCCAGCTGTATCTATGACAGCTTCTTTTGTTGGCATTACCATCATTCGTATTACAACCCTTTAGGGGTTATTTTTCTACATATCATTTCCGTTTATATTTATTTTTTCAAAAGACTTGAAAACAGATAAAAAGCACTAAAAATCTTATTATAACTTATTATTCTTTTTAAAATGAACGTTTTAAAATTCGGGGGTTCCTCAGTAGCAAACAGCCAAAACATCGAAAAAGTAGTACAAATTATTGCCAATGAAGCCGCAAAAAACCAACTTATTGTCGTGGTTTCTGCCTTCGGAAAAACAACCAATAAGCTCATCGAGGCCGCTGAACAAGCTGCTCAGAACAATGCCAATTACCTCGATGGCTATAAAGAAGTTGAATTACTACATAGTGAAGTAATTGAAACGCTAGTTTCTAAAAATCAGCAAGAAGAAGTTAAAAATCATATAAACTCTCTTTTTAAACAACTAAGAACCTTGTTAGAAGGCTGCTATTTATTAAAGGAAATTACCCCAAAAGCACTTGCTACCATCAGTGGGTTTGGAGAGTTGCTATCTTCGTACATCATTGCTAATATTGCCAATAAAGAAGTAGACGCAGTGTACAAAGACAGTAGAGAATTAATTATCACCTCCAATACGTTCGATAAAGCTCAGGTAGATTTTGCGCTCACAAATGCTAATTGCAATGCCTTTTTTACCCATAACCAACAGCAAGTAACCATTTTACCCGGTTTTATTGCTCGTACCAAAGAAGGGGAACCAACGACCTTAGGACGTGGAGGTTCCGATTATTCTGCCGCTATTTATGCCGCCGCCGTAAATGCCGATGAATTACAAATCTGGACCGACGTTAGTGGTATGTATACTGCAAATCCGCACTTAGTAAAACAGGCATTTCCTGTTTCACATATTTCGTATCAAGAAGCCATGGAATTGTCGCATTTTGGGGCAAAGGTCATCTATCCTCCTACCATTCAACCGGTATTACACAAAGAAATTCCCATCCGTATAAAAAACACTTTTGAACCCGAAAATGCTGGGACAGTCATTTCTAAAATTACTGAAAACGGAAAGCCAGTGAAAGGAATTTCTCATATCGAGAATATTACCTTACTTACTCTAGAAGGAAGTGGTATGATTGGTGTTTCTGGCATTTCAAAACGTTTGTTTGAAACCCTATCTGCACACAATATCAATGTCGTACTTATTACACAAGCCTCTTCTGAACATTCTATTTGTGTAGGAATTTATGATGAAGATGCCGAAAAAGCAGCCTTAAAAATTAACGAAGCTTTCGCTTTTGAAATAGAACGTCATAAAATAGACCCTATTCGTGTAGAACAAGGCCTAGCAATTATTGCTTTGGTGGGCGATAACATGAGAAATCACCAAGGTTTAAGCGGACAAATGTTTAGCTCTTTAGGTAAAAACAATGTAAATATTCGTGCCATTGCCCAAGGTGCTTCAGAAAAAAACATTTCAGCCGTCATTAATAGTTCAGACGCCAAAAAAGCATTAAACACGCTACATGAGCAATTTTTTGAAGAAAAAGTAAAACAAGTAAACTTATTTGTTACGGGTGTAGGAAACGTGGGAGAACGCTTTTTAGCGCAAATACACCAACAGAAAAAATACTTAAAAGAACACTTAAAACTAAATATACGCGTTGTCGCAATTTCTAATTCTAAGCAAATGATTTTTGATGAAAAAGGCATCAGTTTAAAATCGTGGAAAGAACAATTGCAAGACGGTGAAGCCAGTTCTTTAGAGCATTTTTTCCAAAGAACAAAAGCTTTAAACCTACGTAATTCCGTTTTTATTGACAACACAGCAAATCAGAAAGTTTCTGAAGTATACGAACACTATTTAACCAACAATATAGGGGTGGTTACTTGTAATAAAATAGCTTGTGCTTCTGAATTAGAGAATTACAAAAAATTAAAGTACATTTCACGAAAATACAGTGCTCCTTTCTTGTTTGAAACCAACGTGGGTGCTGGTTTACCTATTATTGATACGCTTAAAAATTTAATTGCTTCTGGCGATCGAGTACATAAAATACAAGCCGTATTGTCTGGGTCTTTAAACTTTGTATTCAATAATTTTAACGAAAGTACCTCATTTCACGATGTAGTACAACAAGCACAAGAAGAAGGATACACAGAACCTGACCCTAAAATTGATTTAAGTGGTGTAGATGTTGCACGAAAAATATTAATTCTTGCCCGTGAAAGTGGCTATGAGTTGGAACTGTCTAATATTGAAAATAATGCTTTTTTACCCAAAAAGAGCTTAGAAACCACTAATAATGCTGATTTTTATACTTCTTTAATTGAGTTTGAAAATCATTTTCAACAACTATACAAAGAAGCTGCTGACAACAATTGTCGTTTAAAATATGTTGCTGAATTCAATGACGGAAAAGCAAGTGTGGGTTTACAACACATTCCGTTTGACCATCCGTTTTATAATTTAGAAGGAAGCGACAATATCGTATTGTTTTTTACAGATAGATACCCTGTAAATCCACTACAAATAAAAGGAGCTGGTGCGGGTGCAGACGTTACTGCTTCTGGTATTTTTGCCGATGTAATACGAATAGGAAATCAATAGTGTATAAAACATCACTATCAAAACAATATACAAACAAAGCGCAATGTTTACACACTATGATGAACCAAAGTATTTGATTGAAGCTTCAGAAGCACAAGAATTCAAAATTTTAGAAAGTTACACCAAACCATATCAAGAACACGGTGCTACCGACTTGTTTTTAATTGTAAAAAAATGAACTATATACAACTATTTTCACCTGCAACGGTTGCCAATGTTTCCTGCGGATTTGATGCTTTAGGATTGGCACTCGAAACTGTTGGTGATACCATGACTTTTACCAAAACCGATACAAGAGGTGTAAAAATCACCCAAATAACAGGGGCAGATTTACCAACAGACCCAAAAGTAAATGCTGCGGGCGTAGTTGCACTCGCTATGTTAGAAAAGCATCCTGTTAATTTTGGCATCGACATTACCATTCATAAAGGATACACGCCTGGAAGTGGTTTAGGAAGTAGTGCTGCCAGTGCTGCCGGTGCCGCTTTTGGCGTAAATCAACTACTAGGTAATGTCTTCTCCCCTCTTGAATTAACGCAGTTTGCCATGTTAGGAGAAGAAGCCACTTGCGGAAGTCCTATTGCCGACAATGTTTCTGCGGCTATTTATGGCGGATTCACATTGGTGCGCAGTTACGAACCTTTAAGCATTGTAAAAATCCCTGTACCTGCCGATTTGAGAGTTGTGGCTATTCACCCCCAAGTAGAAGTAAAAACCAAAGATGCCAGAGCCGTATTGCCAAAAGAAGTTCCGTTAAAAGATGCGGTTACACAATGGGCTAATGTGGGCGGATTAATTAGCGGATTGCATACCAGTGATTATCAGTTAATAGCCGATTCATTAACCGATATTATTGTAGAACCTGCTCGCAAACATCTAATTCCATATTTTGATGAAGTAAAGCAACAAGCGATGAAAGCAGGAGCATTAGGCGCTGGAATTTCAGGTTCTGGTCCAACAATTTTCACCCTCTGTAAAGGCGATGAAACTGCTGAAAAGGTTTATAAAATCATTCAGGAAACCTATCAAGACAAACAAATTGATTTTAACATGATTCTTTCTAACATCAATACAGAAGGAATTAAAATTTTAGAACAACACTAAACACGAAATTATGAACTATTATAGTCTCAATCATAAATCACCCAATGTAAGCTTTGAAGAAGCAGTAGTAAACGGATTAGCTCCTGATAGAGGATTGTATTTCCCAGAAAACGTTACGCCATTACCTAAAGAATTTATTGATAACATTGGTGAATATTCTAATGAAGAAATCGCTTACCAAGCCATAAAACAATTTGTGGGTGATGAAATTCCGAAGGAAGTTTTACAAGAAATCATCAAAGAAACCATCAATTTTGAATTTCCTGTGGTAGCTATCGAAGAAAACATTGGCACACTAGAATTATTTCACGGGCCCACCATGGCTTTTAAAGATGTAGGAGCTCGTTTTATGGCGCGTTGCTTGGGATATTTCAATCTTGATAAAGACCAACAAGTTACCGTGTTGGTAGCTACTTCTGGAGATACAGGAGGTGCCGTAGCCAATGGCTTTTTAGGGGTTAAAGGGGTTGATGTAGTCATCCTCTACCCTAGCGGAAAAGTAAGTGATATTCAAGAAAAACAACTCACAACCTTAGGACAAAATATTACTGCTTTGGAAGTCGACGGTGTTTTTGACGATTGTCAAGACATGGTAAAAACGGCTTTTTTAGATGCAGATATCCAGCGTACCTTAACCTCTGCAAACTCCATCAATATTGCACGTTGGTTACCGCAAATGTTTTATTTTTTCTTTGCTTATAAACAAGTGTATAAACAACATAAAGAAGTCGTTTTTTCTGTACCGAGTGGAAATTTCGGAAATATCTGTGCAGGAATTATGGCGCAAAAATTAGGCTTGCCTATTAAACATTTTATCGCCTCCACCAATATCAATGATACTGTGCCAGCGTTTTTACAAAGCGGAAAATACACCCCTAAACCCTCTAAAGCAACCATTTCGAATGCGATGGACGTGGGGAATCCGAGTAATTTTATTAGAATTCAAGAATTATTCAATAACGATATAAAGCTTTTAAAAGCAGCTTTTTCTTCTTTTTCTTTTTCTGATGAAGAAACCCGTACAGCCATGAAAAACATCTATACCAATGCTACTTATATTGCCGATCCGCATGGCGCTGTTGGCTATTTAGGATTGAAAGAATACGGTTTGCAAAATGAATTCGGAATTTTCTTAGAAACTGCACATCCTGTTAAGTTTTTAGATGTTGTGGAAGAGGTTTTAAATGTCTCTGTTGAAATTCCACCACAAATAGTATCGGTGATCGACAAACAAAAAGAAGCGATTCAAATCAATTCGTATCAAGAATTAAAAGACTTTTTAAATGCTTAACTACGATACAATCGTTGTGACAACTAGCATCCATAGTCACAACGATTGTATCCTATTTTTTTCATAGATTTATGCGTATTCAAAAGTAGTTACATGCATATATCTCCCAAAGTTACCCGCCTTTTTGATTTCCCATATCATCAACTCGAAAATTATCCACAACAAAATTGTTTGGTTTCCAAAGAAATTCATGAATGGAAAAGTATTTCTACTCAACAATACATTGAAGATGCCAATACGATAAGTAAGGCCTTACTACACCTTGGTGTAACGCCAGGAGATAAAATAGCTGTGATTACTTCTGTAAATCAACCCAAATGGCATTTGCTAGATATTGGTGTGATGCAAATTGGTGCAGTAAACGTACCCTTATATCCTACTTTTTCAGAAAAAGACTACGCCTATATCTTACAGCATTCAGACAGTATGTATTGTTTTGTTTCTGATGATGAACTCTATCAGAAAGTAATCAAAATTCAAAAACAGACACAACTTAAAAAAGCATTCACTTTTGAAGAGTTAACTACAGACTACGGATGGAACTCTTTTTTACGTCTTGGTAATGAAAAAACGCTTCAAGCTAAAGTTGATACATTCAAAAAAGCGGTAAAACCATCTGACTTAGCTACCATTATATATACCTCAGGCACCACTGGTACACCGAAAGGAGTCATGCTCTCTCATCATAACATCGTTAGCAATGTATTTGCTGTTGGAAAAAGACTTAATTTACAGGGCAATCAAAAAAGAGTCATCAGTTACCTTCCTATTTGTCATATTTTTGAGCGTGCAGCCTCTTATTACTGTCAATATATGGGCTTCGAAATTCATTTTGCTGAAAGTATTGATAAAGTTGGAGATAATTTACGGGAGATTCAGCCTCATTTTATGGCAGTTGTACCACGATTGTTAGAAAAAGTTTTTGATAAAATTATAGATAAAGGAAGTAATCTAGTTGGGTTCAAGAAACGATTGTTCTTCTGGGCAATACAATTAGGCGAACAATACAAACCATATAAAGCAAACGGCTGGTGGTACGAATTCAAACTTTCTATAGCACGTAAACTTATTTTTTCTAAATGGAAAGAAGCCTTAGGAGATGAATTGGAGTTCATGTTAGCAGGAAGCGCTCCTACACAAGCCAGACTTATTAGAATATTTACGGCAGCAGGAATCCCCGTTTTTGAAGGCTACGGACTTACAGAAACCTCTCCAGCTATCTCGGTTACCGATATGCGAAACAACGGTTTTAAAATAGGAACGGTTGGAAAAGTGATCGAAAACGTAAGTGTAAAAATAGCAGATGATGGAGAAATCTTAGTCAAAGGGGCTAATGTAATGCTAGGCTACTATAAAGATTCAGAAAAAACGAACGAATCAATCATACACGGTTATTTCCATACAGGAGATATTGGAGAACTAGATAATGAAGGCTTTTTAAAAATAACGGATAGAAAAAAAGAAATTTTTAAAACCTCAGGGGGTAAATACATTGCTCCTGCTATCTTAGAAAGTGAGTTAAAAAAGTCGCGCTTTATAGAGCAAGTAATGGTGATTGGTGAAGGAGAAAAAATGCCTGCAGCTTTCATTCAAGTTGCTTCTGAGTTTGTTAAAGAATGGGCAACAAGACACCACCACACAATAACGGATATCACTACAGACGAAAAACTCCTCAAACGAATTCAACAAGAAATCGATTGTTGCAATCAGAAATTCGGAAAGTGGGAACAACTAAAACGTTTTGAAATCACTGCAGATGAATGGACTACCGATTCAGGTCATTTAACACCGACCTTGAAAATGAGACGAAAAATCATTTTAGAAAAATACGACCATCTGTATCAAAAAATATATAATCCTCAATAAAACAATCAGTAAACTTCAACTTGTGCAATCGGGGTATTTTTCATACTTTGCAAAGCCCAAAAATTTGAACATATGTCGATTGAAATTACTCGCCTTTTTGACTTTCCGTATTATCAACAAGAAAACTATAATTTAGACAAAGCATTTACCACAAAAAAAGACGGTAAATGGCAATCTATTTCAACCAGTGAATATATTAAACAAGCCAATGCCATAAGTAGAGGTTTGTTGCGATTAGGAATACAGCCTAACGATAAAATCGCTGTAATTTCAACTAACAATAGAACCGAATGGAATGTTTGTGATATTGGAATATTACAAACAGGAGCTCAAAATGTTCCTATCTATCCAACTATTTCTAAAGAAGATTACGAATATATTTTAAACCACTCTGAAGCTACCTATTGTTTTGCTTCTGATGAAACGATTTTAGAAAAACTAAATCAAATAAAAAAGAATACAAAACTGAAAGAGGTTTTTACGTTTGATGATATTCAAGGAGAAAAAAGCTGGAAAGATGTTTTAGAGTTAGGAAAAGATGAAAGCAATCAGCATGAAGTTGAAGCACGTAAAGCTGCTATTAAAGCTGACGATTTAGCTACCTTAATTTATACTTCAGGAACCACAGGACGTCCGAAAGGAGTTATGCTAAGTCATAAAAATGTAGTTTCAAACGTACTCAGCAGTAAAAAACGTGTTCCGTTAGAAAACGGTCAAGATACAGGCTTAAGTTTCTTACCTGTTTGCCACATTTTTGAACGTATGATTTTGTATTTATATCAATACTGTGGTATTTCTATTTATTTTGCCGAGTCTATCGAAAAATTGAGTGAAAATGCTCAAGAAGTAAAACCCAATGTTATGACCGCCGTACCGAGGTTGTATGAAAAAATATATGATAAAATATATGCCAAAGGAGCTGATTTGACAGGAATTAAAAGAAAGTTGTTCTTTTGGGCGATCGAATTAGGCTTGCAATACGAACCCTATGGAGCGAACGGATGGTGGTATGAAAAAAAGCTAAGCATTGCTCGTAAACTTATTTTCTCGAAATGGCAAGCTGCGTTAGGTGGAGAGTTAAAACTCATGGTCTCTGGTTCGGCTGCTTTGCAACCTCGTTTAACAAGAGTATTTACCGCCGCGGGTATGCCAGTTATGGAGGGTTATGGACTTACAGAAACCTCTCCTGTAGTATCCGTAAACGATATGCGTAATGGAGGGTTTAGAGTAGGTACTGTAGGAAAATTAATTGATGGCGTTGAGGTAAAAATAGCCGACAATGGAGAGATTTTAGTAAAAGGACCCAATGTAATGCAAGGGTACTACAAAGACCCCGAAAAAACAGCAGAAGTGTTAAAAGGCGGTTATTTTCATACGGGAGATAAAGGAGAAATTTGTGAAGACGGCTTCTTAAAAATTACAGGACGTACCAAAGAAATGTTTAAAACCTCAGGGGGTAAATATATCATTCCACCCTTATTAGAAGGTGAGTTAAAACAGTCTCGTTTTATAGAGCAAGCAATGGTCATTGGAGAAGGACAAAAAATGGCGGCTGCTTTTATTCAGTTGAATTTCGAATTTGTTCGCGAATGGGCGCAAAGACATCACATTAAAGTGGGTACCAATAAAGACTTGGTAAGCAACCCCAAGGTAATAAAGCGTATTCAAGAAGAAGTGGACTATGCCAACACCAAATTTGGTAAATGGGAAACGATTAAAAAGTTTGAATTAACCGAAGATGAATGGTCTATCGACGGAGGTCAGCTCACCCCTACCATGAAAATGAAACGAAACATTATTAAAGAAATGTATAAAGACTTATACGATAAAATTTATAAAGAGTAATCGTTTAAAGTGTTGTGAAAGCAACACTTTTCTTTTTTAATCGTAGAGCGATTGCCAAGAATTTACTTTTCTGAGATGACTAAAATTATTTCTTTTTCTTCGGATATTTCTACCATCAAATTACCAAATAAGTTTGATTATCCTTATAACTATTCGCCACATCCACTCGCTAAAATAGCTGCTAAAGAATTGCAACAGTATTTAACCACCCAAACCGATTTTTCTCACAACTTCGGAATTAAAAATCCTGAAGAAGCAAATGCCCTCGGAAAAATGTTTGGAGTCTTAGTGGTACAAGAGTCAAATAAAAAGTTAGGGTATTTGGCTGCTTTTTCAGGAAAATTAGACGATAGCACACAGCATCAACATTTTGTTCCGCCTGTATATGATGTTTTAGATGCCAACGGATTTTACCTCAAAACAGAAAAGCAACTCAATGAATTAACTCGTAAAATAGGATATCTAGAAAGTCCTTCTGCTTTTATCGAAGCAAAAAAAGCCTATCAAGAAACACAGCAACTGCACGAAAAGCTTTTAACCGACGAGCAATCAAAAATCAAACAACGCAGAAAGCTTAGAAAAAAGGTAGGGCAACAAAACAATCAGCTTAATATCAATGAAGAGTTTTATCTACGTGAATATGAAGTGTATTTAAACGATAAAATAGTTCCTTTAAAAAAAGCATACGATATACAACAAGGTCAAATCGAGGAGTTAAAACAGCAACGTGCAGACCTTTCAGCGTGGGTTCAACAAGAAATATTCAAGAAGTATGTTTTTCTTAACTATCGAGGAAACTCTCAAAATCTCTTCGCTATTTTTAATGATACATCCCAAAATATTCCTGCGGGTGCGGGTGATTGTTGTGCTCCTAAACTCTTGCAATACGCCTACAAACACCAACTAAAACCTATTTGTATGGCAGAATTTTGGTGGGGTAAACCTTTGCAAACTTCCATCAGAAAACATCAAAATTACTACCCTGCATGTACAGGCAAATGCAAACCTATTTTAACATATATGCTTCAAGGATTGCATGTTGATGAGAATCCGTTAAATACGCTACTAAAGAAAGAAAAAGCACTTACAATTATTTATGAAGATGCAGAGTTGTTGGTTATTAATAAGCCTAATGACTTACTATCAGTGCCAGGAAAGGAAATAAAAGACTCGGTGTATAGTCGTATTCAAAAATTATATCCACATGCTACAGGTCCGTTGATAGTGCATCGTTTAGATATGGCTACTTCTGGAATCCTACTCGTAGCTAAAAATGAAGAAACGTATAAAAGCTTACAAGCACAATTTATTCATAAAACCATACAAAAACGCTATGTAGCAGTATTAGACGGTGTTTTAAAAGATAAAAAAGGAACAATTGAGTTACCAATTAGAGTAGACCTAAACGACCGACCTAAACAGCTTGTTTGTTATCAATACGGAAAAAGAGCATGCACTACTTGGGAAATCATAGAAGTTTTAGAGCATACAACGAAAGTACACTTGTATCCTATAACCGGACGCACACATCAATTACGTGTACACGCTGCACATCATTTGGGACTCAATACTCCCATTCTTGGCGATGATTTATATGGAACAAAAGCAGATAGATTGTATTTACACGCTGAAAAAATTACGTTTGTACATCCTACTACCAAAGAGCAAGTCAGTTTTACTGTCCCCGCACCTTTTTAGTTATGCAACGTATTTTGTCTTTTTAAGGGTGTTTAAAATAAGAAACGAGATTAAAAAGAAAATAGCCAAACACAACACACTCCATTGCATAGAGCCGGTTTTCGCATATAAAACTCCGTATACAGCCGTACCTAAAACAATGGCTATTTTTTCAGTAACATCATAAAAACTAAAATAGGTCGCATGGTCTTCGGTTTCTGGCAACAATTTAGAATAGGTAGAACGTGTTAGGGTTTGAATCGCTCCTTGTACCAGTCCTAACAAACCTCCTAACCCATAAAAATAAATGGCGACATGTTCTTGAGACTTATCTAATAAAAAAGCACAAAAGCACACCAACATCCATATTCCGATAGTTACTTTTAGCGCTGTAAAGTTTCCATACCTATCTGAAAACCTAGAAAATAAAGAAGCTCCCAAAATAGCTACTATTTGTACCAATAAGATCGTAATTATCATATTCGTTGATTCTAACTTTAATTCTGAAGAACCAAAAAGAGCTGCCATTAAAATGATGGTTTGTACCCCAATACTTAAAAAGAAAAAAGCAATTAGAAAGCGTTTTAAGGTTGGATAATTTACTATTTCTTTCGCTACAATTTTTAACTCCTTATAACCTCTCCATATATAGTCTTTTTCAGGTTTTTTATTATAGATGTTACCAGGCAACGTTTTAAACGTTATTTGCGCAAAGCCTAACCACCATAAACCTACCATCACGAAAGAGATTCTAGACGCCATTCCTGCACTAATTCCTAAAGTTTCAGGAAACATAATCATAGCTAAGTTCAATAACAATAAAATAACAGAGCCTATATATCCGTATACAAAACCTTTAGCACTCGCTCTATCTTGTTGTTCTGGATGCGCTACTTCGGGTAAATAAGCGTTGTAAAACACCAAACTCGCCCAAAAACCGATACTTGCTAAAATAGTAAATACAATTCCTACCCATATCGTATCTATTCCATCAAAAAAATACAAACTCATTACCGATACTGCTCCTAGCGTACAGAAAAACTTCATAAATTTTTTCTTACTTCCAGTATAATCGGCAATACCCGATAAAATGGGTGAGATGAAAGCCACCACTAAAAATGAAAACGACAACGCGTAGCTGTACAAACTATCTGGATGCTCCCAATCCATTCCTAAAAAGCGTACAATTTTACCTTCTGTTACGCCGCTGTAATACAACGGAAAAACTGCGGTACTAATCACTAATGAATATACTGAGTTTGCCCAATCGTAAAATGCCCATCCGTTTATTAACTTCTTGTCTCCTATTTTGTACATATCAATTGCAATAAAAAAACCGCTCATATAACATGAACGGTTTGCAATATACTATAATTTATCAATCTTATTTACTCGCGGGCGTGTTGAATTTGGCTGCCAATCTTTTTGCTTCAGGTAAAAAATTTCGTAATGTTTGAATACGTGTTTGATTCGACGGGTGTGTACTCATAAATTCTGGTGGTGCTCCTCCAGCGCCATTTCGTTGGCTCATTCGTACCCATACTTCTGCTGCTTCTTCTCCTCTATATCCTGCCATAATCATAAAAACCAACCCTAATTTATCTGCCTCTGTTTCGTGTTGTCTGCTAAACGGTAGCATAACTCCTACTTGAGTTCCTAAACCGTACGCCATGTTCCACATTTCGGCATTTTTGCTATTTTGAGTACCCAATGCTACTGCCATGCCTCCTAATTGTTGTAGCTGTCCTGTAGACATACGCTCTTGTCCGTGTTTTGCAAAAGCATGTGCTACCTCGTGCCCCATCACAGAAGCAATTCCGTCTTCATTCGCACAAATGGGTAAAATTCCTGTATAGAAAACTACTTTTCCTCCTGGCAAACACCAAGCGTTTACGGTTTCGTCTTCTACTAAATTAAATTCCCATCTGTAAGCATCGGCTTCAGCTTTCATTCCGTTAGCTCTCATAAAGCGATCTACAGCGGCAGAAATGTTCTTACCAACACGTTTCACTTGATTCACTTTTGCGGTATTGGTAGATAATTTATTCTCTTCTAAAAAACCCTTGTACTGTGCAAAACTAGCAGGTAAAATTTGAGCATCATCTACAAAATTTAATCGTTTTCTTCCAGTTATTGGCACTGTACTACAGTCTACCAAAAAAACAGCTAAAAAAGCCAAGGTCATTATTTTTTTCATTATCAAATAGTTTTTAAGATTTTATGTTTATGGTTATATTTATTAAGACACCTAATTTATTCTTTTTGTCACAAATTTTCTAATAGATTATGTGTTTAAAATTACAAATTCTATCTTTATGGTAAAAATTAATTCATGAATTTCACGCATTCTAAAATAGCAACTCCCACTCTTAACATCCCCAAGCCTATTATTTTTACGGCACAAGCTTTACAAATTATATCTACGAATTGGGCGGCAAAATTTGGTGCTAAAATTTTTACCACACCTGTAAACTTTACCATTCCTAAAAGAGAGAGGGTACTGCTAGAGAGCGCACAAAAAACAACACTACACATACCCGCTATTTCCAGAGACATTAAAGTACTTTCTTATGGATATGCTCCTAAAAAAGTATTGTGGGTACACGGTTGGGCAGGAAGAAGTACACAACATTATTTGATTGCTGATAAATTATTAGAAAAGGGGTACATGGTTATTTCGTTTGACGGACCTGCACATGGTGAATCTTCTGGTAAAACTACCCACCTACTTGAATTCTTAGCCACTATCGCTGAACTCAACAAGCAATTCGGACCGTTTGAAGCTGCTATCGGACATTCGTTTGGAGGGGTATGCTTATACAATGCGATTCCAGAAGGTTTTGCTGTAAATAAATTGGTTACTGTGGGGGCTGCCGATACCCTATCAGATGTCATCTTAAATTTTACTAAAAACTTACACGTAAAACCTCGTATCGCTTATAAAATGAAACGTTTGTTTGATAAACAATGGCAACGAGATATTGACACCCATGCTTCGAGTTACAAAGCCAAAAGCATATCAATACCTACACTAGTGGTACACGATTCATCTGATGGTGATGTGGCTGTAAGTTGTGCTCTTGCTATACGTCAAAACTTAGTAAATGGAAAGCTTTTAATTACAGAAGGATTAGGACATACCAAAATTCTTCGCAATGCAAAAGTAGCCTCCAAAATTGTAGACTTTATAATTCAAGAATCATGAGAAGATTTACCTTTTTATTCATTTCAATCATCGTATTAAGTATGTCTGCTTGCGCTCAAAGCAAGAAAAAACATACCATTAACAAAACCGACAGTGAGTGGAAAGAGCTACTAACACCTATGCAATATTTTGTGTTAAGAGAAGCGGGTACCGAACGTCCGAATTCAAGTCCTTTAAACTACAACAAAGAGAAGGGAGTGTATGTTTGTGCTGCTTGCAAAACTCCGTTATACCAATCGCAACACAAATACGATTCAGGCAGCGGTTGGCCTTCTTTTGATAGGGCTATTGAGGGTAATGTAGCACAAGACACCGATTATAAACTCGGATATGCGCGTACCGAATTGAAATGTGCTACGTGTGGCGGACATCTAGGGCATTCGTTTGATGATGGCCCTCAAGAAACTACAGGCAAACGCCATTGCATTAACGGAGTTGCTTTAGACTTTATTCCTAAAAAATAATGGATGTAAATTTTGTAGCTTGAAGCCTTTTTAAAATCACACTTTATGATTAATTCTTACCTAACCAGTGCACAAAAACAATTCAAATACTATAAGTCTTTAGGAGACAACACCTTTAAGCAACTGAATGAAGAACAGTTTTTTTGGCAAGCGGGTGAGGAAAGTAATTCTATTGCCATTATTACCAAACACATTGCTGGAAATATGCTTTCTAGATGGACGAACTTCCTCTCTGAAGATGGCGAGAAAGACTGGCGCAATCGTGATGATGAATTTGTCAATTCTTTTACTACCAAAGAAGAAGTTGTTGCGTATTGGGAACAAGGGTGGAGCCGTTTGTTTGCTACAATTGACACGCTTACGGAAGCCGATTTAGAAAAAATCGTGTACATTAGAAATCATGGACATACCGTTACAGAGGCTATCAACAGACAGTTATGCCATTACGCTTACCATATCGGTCAGTTGGTTTTCTTAGGAAAAATGCTTCAAAATGAAAAATGGACATCTTTATCCATCCCTAAAAATGCTTCTAATCAATACAATGCAGAAAAGTTTTCCAAAGAAAAAAAACGCAACCATTTTACAGATGATTTATAATCATATCATACGGCTCTATAAATTAGCATTCATTTTACTTCTCTCTACCCTATTATATGCTTGTCCGGCAGCAAAATCGTATCCGTATAAATTAGTCAATCACAACGACCAAAACAATATAGTTGTGTATCAAAACGATTCCATAAAAATAAATGTTCACTACATTCATTTCTATACCACATCATATACTAATCTTTTGTATGGAGAAATTGAATTTTTATCCGATTCAACCATCAATAAAAACGGGTATACCATTTCTTTAACCTCTAAAAACTTTGGAGAAATTCCCAGTACAAAAACTACTAACAGTTACTATTCCCCAGAAATATATAGGCAAAAAAACCTAAAAAAAGACACTACCAATCTATTCTTTTTTCAGTTGAATTTAAAGCATAAAAAATCTATTAAAAAACTAAAGAAAGATACGGTGGATGTTCATATCAACAATAAATCATATAAATTTATACCTTCTCGCTAAAAAAATCTACGAACAAATTGCTAAAAACTAACAACTAATACCTAAATTTGTGCTTCTAAAAAATGAAGCCGATACATGTTTAATAATTTAAGCGAAAAGTTAGATAAGGCGTTACATACGCTGAAAGGACACGGAAAAATTACTGAAGTTAACGTTGCGGAAACCTTGAAAGAAGTCCGCAGAGCTTTGCTAGATGCCGATGTTAACTTTAAAATTGCAAAAGAGTTTACCAAATCTGTTAAAGAGAAGGCTTTAGGACAAGACGTATTAACGACGTTAAACCCTGGGCAGCTAATGGTAAAATTGGTTAAAGATGAATTAACCGAATTAATGGGCGGAGATACAGTAGGTATTAACCTAGGCGGTTCTCCAACTGTAATTTTAATGTCGGGTTTACAAGGGTCGGGTAAAACCACTTTTTCTGGTAAACTGGCGAACTACCTTAAAACCAAGAAAACAAAACAAGTATTGTTGGTAGGATGTGATGTATACCGTCCTGCGGCAATCAACCAGTTGCGTGTTGTTGGAGAACAAATTGGGGTTGAGGTATATGCCGAAGAAGGCAATCAAAACCCTGTAGAAATTTCTCAAAATGCGATTAAGCATGCCAAAGCAAACGGTAAAAATGTGGTGATTATCGATACCGCAGGTCGTTTGGCGGTGGATGAAGAAATGATGACCGAAATTGCCAACATTCACAAAGCTGTGAATCCGCAAGAAACCTTGTTTGTGGTAGACTCTATGACAGGACAAGATGCGGTGAATACTGCCAAGGCTTTTAACGATATCTTGAATTTTGACGGAGTCGTGTTAACCAAATTAGATGGTGATACACGAGGGGGTGCTGCATTATCGATTAAATCGGTAGTAGACAAGCCTATCAAATTTATTGGTACGGGTGAGAAAATGGATGCCATCGATGTATTCCATCCAGACCGTATGGCAGATCGTATTTTAGGAATGGGAGACGTGATTTCGTTAGTAGAGCGTGCCCAAGAGCAATACGACGAAGAAGAGGCTAGAAAACTACAAAAGAAGATTGCCAAAAATCAGTTTGGTTTTGATGATTTCTTGAATCAAATCAATCAAATCAAAAAGATGGGGAGCATGAAAGACTTGGTAGGAATGATTCCAGGAGCTGGTAAGGCTTTAAAAGATGTAGATATTGACGACGATGCTTTTAAAGGTATTGAAGCCATTATACATTCGATGACTCCTGAAGAAAGAACAACACCTGCTGTGATTAATGCAAGTCGTAAAAAACGAATCGCCAAAGGTTCGGGGACTTCGGTGCAAGAAGTCAACCAATTAATGAAGCAATTCGACCAAATGAGCAAAATGATGAAGATGATGCAAGGCGGTGGCGGAAGAAAAATGATGCAAATGATGAAAGGCATGAGATAATATAGAAAAGATGGGTGTTTTGCCTGTCTTTTTTTGTTTTGTTTACACCGATAAAGTAAACAGTATTCAGTAAGTTGTATTTATGAGTTTGAGAACTGTATGGGCATAAAAAAAGAAGTTGAGTTCGCCATGGAAATTTTTCACTCAAGCAGGTTCAGTATGTTTGCCAATCGCAGAGGCTTTCAGAAAGAGACAATACCCAAACCATTTTAAAAGTAAACTCTCTGACGCAGATAAAAACGCTGAAACACCATTTTGGTTAACATTTGCTTTAGCATGCAACTATATTGATTTTGAAAAGAAAAAAGACTAGAATACAAAAGCGAATACGTTGGGAAATTAATCAAGTACATGATGAACAATCCTGATAGATTTGGAATATTACAAACAATTACAACACCAAATACTGTGTACTGTGCAATGAGGACGACTGTGTACTGTACTCTGTATACTGAAAATTTGACACGATTATGATTTTACTAGACGGCAAAAAAACATCAGCAGATATTAAAGAAGAAATTGCTTTAGAAGTAGCAGCATTGAAAGCAAACGATAAAAAGGTACCACATTTGGCAGCTGTTATTGTGGGTAGCGACGGTGCCAGTTTAACTTATGTAAATGCCAAAGTAAAAGCCTGCGAACGTGTAGGGTTTGAATCTACCTTAATTCGCCTTCCAGAAGACACTACCGAAGAAGAATTGTTAAATGAAATTGCCATCTTGAATGTTGATAATGATATAGACGGATTTATCGTACAATTACCCCTACCCGACCATATTGACGAACAAAAGGTACTCATGGCAGTTGATCCCGATAAAGACGTCGATGGTTTTCACCCGATGAATGTGGGAAAAATGACGTTGAACTTGCCTACATTTATCTCTGCCACTCCTTTTGGTATTTTAGAATTGTTAGAACGCTATAAGGTTGAAACTTCGGGCAAAAATGTAGTGATTATTGGTCGTAGCCATATTGTAGGAAGTCCGATGAGCATTTTACTATCACAAAAAAGAAAGGTAGGAAATGCCACCGTTACCTTAACCCATAGCAGAACCAAAAACCTACAAGAGGTTACCAAAAAAGCCGATATTATCGTTGCTGCCATTGGTATTCCTGAGTTTTTAAAAGCCGATATGGTAAAAGACGACGTAGTGGTTATTGATGTAGGAATTACCAGAGTTGCCGATGCTTCTAGAAAAAACGGTTTTCGATTGGTAGGAGACGTTGCTTTTAACGAGGTAGCCGCAAAGGCATCGCACATTACCCCTGTACCGGGCGGTGTGGGGCCTATGACCATTGCCATGCTCTTAAAAAACACCTTATTGGCTTGTGAGCGTAGAGAAGAAGGGTGTTAATACAATACACGTAACATATACTATATAAAAGGCTGCTCTTAGGGGCAGTTTTTTTGTTCTGAATAATTTATATGTTCTGTTTATACTCTATTACGAGCCTTTTACCCATCTATTTAATTGTTGTTTTTTGTTATATTAGCTAGTTTTAAAAAAGTCGCATTTACAACGTATATCGGTTGAAAAAGAAGTAGATTAATTAAAACTAAACCACTGATAAAGAGTTATAATAGAACACACTCTTACATTCAAAATAAAAATAGTTAAGTTTAGAATACTTATACAAGATTGTAAAAACCTTAAGTGTAAAAGCAAAAGAATAATTAATAAAATACAAAGATATTATCAAATAAATGAAACTAACCGAAATATTAAGAGACAGTAATTATAAGCTAACCCAGTTCACAACAGACCAAATTGAAACTTTAGAAAAAACTATTTTTTTAAAAGAAGTCCGTGGAAAAGAAGTGCCTTATGTTACTTGCTTGGTTAGAAGAAAAAGACATTCAATTAAAACCAGAAGAAGTAGTAAGACAATTGTATTTAATGGTTTTAAACGAGCAATATGGATATTCTTTTGATAGAATGGAGATAGAATATGCTGTAAGTTTTGGGCGTGAAAAAAAACGTGCAGACATTGTTATTTTCGACAAACAAGATACGCGTTCAATCTACATAATGGTTGAATTAAAGAAACCCAAACTTAAGGACGGAAAAGAACAACTAAAATCTTATTGTAACGCAACTGGAGCACCAATTGGGGTTTGGAGTAATGGAGATTCAATTTCGTTTTACCATAGAAAAGACCCAAATTATTTTGAAGATTTATCTGCTATTCCAACCGCAACCGAGAAATTATCAGACATTTTAACCGAGCGTTGGACGATAGATGATTTGGTAAAGAAAGACAAACTAGTTACCGAGAAAAAATCATTGAAAGATTTGATTTTGGAAATGGAAGATGAGGTTTTGGCTAACGCTGGTGTAGATGTTTTTGAAGAATTGTTTAAACTTATTTTTACCAAGCTGTATGACGAAATGGAAAGTGGCAGAAACAAATCTCGTCATTTACGTTTTAGAAATTACGGAGATACTGAAACCGAACTAAAAGAAAAAGTACAGGAAATTTTTGAGAATGCTAAAAACAAATGGGAAGGCGTTTTTACACAGGAAAGCAAAATAATGCTTACACCTTCTCACCTATCAGTATGTGTTTCTTCTTTACAAGACGTAAAACTCTTCAATTCAAACCTAGATGTAGTAGATGAAGCTTTTGAATATTTAATTGGTAAAAGTAGTAAAGGTGAAAAAGGACAATATTTTACACCACGTTATGTAATTGATATGTGTGTAAAAATGATGAACCCACAAGTACATGAAACTGTTATGGATACAGCAGCTGGTAGTTGTGGTTTCCCTGTACACTCTATATTCCATGTGTGGGAGCAAATTTTAAAAGAAAAAGGAATACCAAAAAGCCATTTGTTTACAGCAGAAGAAAAACCAGTAGAATGTACAGACTATGTACAAAATAATGTTTTTGCTATCGACTTTGACGAAAAAGCAGTTCGTGTGGCTCGTACCTTAAACCTAATTGCGGGTGATGGACAAACAAACGTTTTACACTTAAACACCTTAGATTACGAACGTTGGGATGAAAAAACCGAAGACGAGCAATGGCAAGATACCTATTACGAAGGTTGGAAAAAACTAAGAAAGTTAAGAACTACCAAAAACAGCAATAGAGATTTTGACTTTGATGTTTTAATGGCAAACCCACCTTTTGCAGGTGATATTAAAGAAAGTAGAATTTTAGCAAAATACGAACTCGGTAAAAAACCAAACGGAAAATACCAAACCAAAGTTGGAAGAGATATTTTATTCATTGAGCGTAATTTAGACTTCTTGAAACCAGGCGGTAGAATGGCTGTGGTGTTACCACAAGGTAGATTTAACAATAGTAGTGATAAAGCTATACGCGATTATATTGCCGAAAAATGTAGAATTTTAGCAGTTGTTGGTTTACACGGTAACGTATTTAAACCGCATACGGGTACTAAAACCTCTGTATTATTTGTGCAAAAATGGGACGATACATTGTGCCCTAAAAAAGAAGATTACCCAATCTTCTTTGCTACACAACAAGAACCTAGCAAAGACAATAGTGGCGAAAAGATTTTTGTAAAGAAAAAAGATTATCCGAATGCAAAAACGGTACACAAAGATGCAGATGATGATAGGGTTGCTGAACCCATAGACCATTACAACGAAACACCAGAAAATTTAGACGAGTTTTTATTAGACACTCACGGACACTTAATTGTAAAACACGATTTATTTAACCACGACAATTTAACACAAGACGGAATTGCAGAAGCCTTTTTAGAATTTGCTAAAAAAGAAAAACTGTCTTTTGTGGGAAAGTAAATAGCCCTTTTAACGAAACTAGATATAATGAGTTGTTAGAAGGGCTTGAAATTAAGGAAGTGATGTTTGATAAAATAAATTCTACTGAACTTGTCAGATTAGAATCAGAATTTTATACAGCAAAATCATTTGATTTAATCAATCCATTTTCAGGGGAAGAGATTATTGATTTAGTTCAATATGGTACTTCAAAAGAATTGAATGAAGAAAATGACGGATATCCAATTCTTCGCTTAAATGAGTTTGATAGTTCATTCATTTCAAAACCGTCAAAGTATTGTGATATTATTGATGAAAAAACTTTTCAATCATTAAAACTATTGAAAAATGATGTTTTGATTTGTCGTACAAATGGTAATTTTAGATATGTAGGCAAAAGTGCATTAGTTCCAAAGGATTATGAATATGCTTATGCATCGTATCTTTTTAAAATTCGACCTAAAAATGAAATGATTAATTCTAGTACACTTGTTTCATTTCTAAATTCAAAATATGGGAGAATTGAAATTGAAAAATACTCAATGGCAAGTAATCAAGTTAACTTTAGTCCTGCGAAATTTAGACAATTACGAATACCTAGATTTAGCGAAGTCTTAAATAAATTTATAGAGAATTTAACGTACAATTCTTTTGAGAATTTGCAAAATTCTAAACAATGTTATTCCCAAGCTGAAAATCTATTACTACAAGAAATAGGTTTAAAAGACTTCACACCAAGTAAAGAACCAGTAAACGTAAAAAGTTTTAAAGACAGTTTTGCTACAAGTGGCAGATTGGATGCAGAATATTATCAATTAAAATATGAACAAGTAGTCAATAAGGTTAAAGACAAATCTTATGACACTTTACAAAACCTAGTAGATATTAACAAGTCTATAGAGCCAGGTTCTAAAAATTATGCAGAATCGGGTTTACCGTTTATGAGAGTTGCCGATTTATCAAAAAATGGCTTGTCAGAACCTCAAAAGTTTATTTCAGATTCATTTATTAAAGAAAATCGAGATAAAATAAGTGATTTAAAACCTAAAAAAGGAACAATTTTATTTTCAAAAGATGGTAGCGTTGGTATTGCTTATCATTTGAGACAAAATTATAACGGAATTACTTCTGGAGCAATTTTGCATTTAAACATAAAAGACGAAAAAAGAATATTGCCTGAATATTTAACGCTGGCTTTAAATTCAAAAGTTGTACAAATGCAAGCGGAAAGAGATGCTGGAGGTTCTATCATTTTACATTGGAGAGTTGGAGAAATTGAAAATGTTGTAGTTCCAATAATTGATTTTGATAAACAACAACAAATTGCCAACTTAATCGAAGAAAGTTTTGCTCTAAAAAAACAAAGTGAGTATTTATTAGAAGTAGCTAAAAAAGCAGTTGAAATTGCCATTGAGGAAAATGAAGAGGTTGCAATAGCATATATTAACAATCAATCTAATTCAAATGGCTAGTACAGAAAATATAAGAATGTGGATTGAACAATCTGATATTGATTATATAGGTCATTTCATTAAAGCTTGGATTCCTTTTAATGCTTGGTATAATGATACTTTTTCAACTTTAACTTCTGACAGACAGAAAATATCTGCAATAAAATCTCAAAATAATACAGTTAGAAGAGGCATTAACTCATTAATGGAATCTAATTCACAACTAGGTCAAGAGTTTAAAAGTAACTTATCGGCTTTATACTATCAATTGCAACAAAACCAAATTGATGGTCGAGATGGAAGAATTTGGTTTGAAGATGCTCTAAAGGAAAAAAATAGTATTGATTTAATAGATAATAGAGAATTTGGTAGAGATAAGTATTATTTGAAACGCACAGACGGACAATTTCTTGGTCAGGTTTCTGAAATGAAGATAATCGTAAAGAAAAATCAGATAACTCTAATATATTTGTTTATACACATACTGAATACGACATAACTCATTTACAATCATTTCCCGATTATCAGAGTTTAAGCCACACAAAAAAGGAACAAATTAGAATAATGTTTCAAGAACTTAAACCAATACAAGTTGAAACATTACTTGAAACAAACAAAAACGAAACACCAATTAATTATTACCAATGTGATTCTTATGTTTTGAGAAGAGACACAACAAACAGTTGTTATGCAATCTATGTTGTTAAAGCATTAATCGAGATTTTGTATCAATTAAGAAATGTATTATTTCACGGAGAATTGGTACCGAATAAAGGAGCTCAAAACGTATATAAAGAAGCTTACCTAATATTGAAAATGATTTTAGATAAAATAAGGTAAACGAACAGAAATCAAAGCGCATTTAAAGTTCACTTTCTGTTTTATAACTAAAAAACAACAAGCTTTTCGCATGATGAATGGCTTGTTGTTGACAACCTTTCGATAACAGCAAACACTACTTCCCTCTCCTAACACGCAACTTCTCTACCTCTTCAATAGTAAGCTCTGTTTTTTGCCTATCAGCTTATTCTCAAGACTTCTTTCTTTCAAAATCTTAACTATTTTTTCATCCTTTCACAATTTCTAAGCCCCAACGATTAACGGTATTACTAAATTTATACATTTTAACTATTGGCAACACCCAAAAATGAATCGGGTTAACGACCCGAGCCTAATCGGGTCAGCAACCCGAGCCTAATCGGGTCAACGACCCGAGCCTAGTCGGGTCGACACTCCAAGCCTAATCATAACGACAACCCGAGCCTACTCGGGTCGACACTCCATAAAAAAAGCTCATAGATACTACCCTATGAGCTTTTATTTAGGCACTTAGCATACCTTACGAAACAGCGGTAACTGTAAATGATGATTCTGAGATACGTACTTCTTTTAAATACACCCCTGCTGTATACGTTGCCTGTGTTTTAATTCTAATTTTATAAGCACCTGCTGCTAAGCTAGGCGCCTGCCCTATCAGTTTTTTATAACCATTCTGAGCTAAGTATTGCACCTTGGTTTCGGTACCGTCTGCTGCAACAAAATACAAGCCTATTTCTTCTTTGTCGCCTTCTATCTTTAATCGAAGTCCGTTTAGCTCAAACAATCCGTTAGAAGTAATAGTCGTATTGGTTGTTTGGCTTGTAATATCTTTACAGTTGTTAATTACAGTACTGGTAATAGGCGCTGTTATTTTTTGTAACGGAATATCTTCTTTAATCTCATTAATTAATTTTCCGCTGTTTAAATTTACGTGTAGCTTGTGAATATCAGGATTAAGACTATCTTCTTCAGTTTGAAAAACTCCTGTAATAGAATAGCTTATGTTTACGATAGGCAAGTTGATGTTATCACCCTCTTCTATAGATTCTATAATCTCTTCATAAAACGAATTCAATACTGCTACAATATCGGTTTTACTCACTAAGTTTCGTTTTCGTAGCATTTTCTCAATCAATTCTTCCTGATTAATCGTACGCTCGGTTAATATGCGTGCCGAATAATTGCTTTCTTCTGTTAACATGTTTTCTGTTAAATAATACTTCATAATATCAATTTTTAAATTAAATTACTTTTTCAATAACGTTTACTGGTAGCCCCTATTCAAACATAAAGAGATACAACGCTGTGAGCCCTGTATAAGCAAACTGATGCTAATTTTAAAAAAAAGGATATGAATGCAGTATTGAGAAATAATAGCGTAGTAGCAATTTACTTTTTACCTTCCTTTTTCTTATAGCGAGACTAAAATACTGTTTTTTTTAACTGCTTCGCGTTTTTTGAGAATATTTTAACGTTTGTTATTATGAGTTTTTAGTGATGAGTTTTTAGTGGTGAGTTTGGTGTTATACGATTTATGGCTTCTTATTTCGCATTTAGACCCATTGTTTACCATTGACATTTTTCTTAACAACTTAGATTTCACATAGAACACTCTTTTCTAAGCTATTTTCTTTTTCTATTGATGTTAACCCTTCGGCTACGCTCAGGATAAAACAAGACAAAAAATCTAGTGTTAACCTGCCTCCACCCAAAATAATTATCCTCGTACCTAAATTAACGTGAGTTCGAGATACAACATCAAATTTAATTTACTAAAAATCAAAATATTGTCATGTCGATAGAACGAAGTATGAGTAATGAGACATCTCAATAACATGAATTACTCATCGTATTGAGATAATAAGGTTTTATAGTTTACCTTAACTAATGTTAGAACAGTACTCCTCTTACCCTAAAAATACTCGCTAATCTCTGTATTTGTTGCCAATTCTACCGCATCTTTGTTTTGTTGAAATAAGCGTGCGGTGTGGTTGCCTCGTAACACAATGGAAGCTCCATTCACTTCAAGCCAACTACCTTCACGCAGCCCTAATACGGGAGTTTCATTAAACACATGGTATTCTTTAATACGTGTTTCTCGGGTTTCGCCCATGTGGGTAGAGTCTGGATTCGGATCTAAATAATGCGCATTGATATTAAACGGAATAAACCCTAAGGTTGTAAAACTCGGCGGATATACGATAGGCATATCGTTGGTATTCATCATGGTTACCCCACAAATATTACTTCCTGCACTGGTACCCATATACGGCGTTCCGCTTTCTACTGCTGTTGTTAAAGCTGAAAGGATCTCGTTTTTATACAACTGATGCACCAATTCAAAGGTATTTCCGCCTCCTGTAAAAATAGCTTCAGCTTGCGCAATGGCTTCTTTCGGATTCTTATACTCATGAATTCCAATCACTTTTTTATCGATGGTTGCAAAAGCTTCACGAGCTATGGCAGTATACTCATCATAGGTTTTTCCGCTTGGTCGTGCATACGGAATAAATAAGATGGTACCCGCTTCTTTAAAAAAATCAGCTAAGGTTGGTAAAATATAGACTAAGTATTCGCTACCATGAACGGTGGATGTGCTTGCTATGAGTAGTTTTTTCATGTATTTAAAATTTGTTGCCTCTTGATTGTTTGTTCGTATTATGTACTGTAAAACGTGGGTTTGAGATACTGTAGTTTTAAACTTTAAGGTTTGTAGCCTAAAACTAATTTAAAAACATCGTTGCGAACAAAGTTAGAAACCGCTGCGGTTCAGCAGAGCTACATCTCATGTACATAAGTAAGGCTTATTATTGAGGTGTATCATTTCTCATACTTCACTCCTTCGACAGGACGTACTACTGATTTTTATCTAACTCTAGCAGATGTTTTATCTTGAACTCACATTATAAAAGCATCTTCTGTGAAGGCTTTCATACTTCAAATTAACACAAATTTACCAAAGTGTTAAAACATTTTTAAGACACATTGGTGTTTTATTTGTAAGACAAGAAGTTTTACACTTCTTTTTTACAATTATTTAAGCGCATTTTAAAAACATTTGCATGACACCACAACTACCCATTACTTTACTACTCTTTTTGATTGCTTCGCACGTCACAGCTCAGGAAAACCGAAAATTCTTCTATGCTACCATACAAGATGAAATGGGTGCTGTTGCAAATGCCCACGTTATTAATCTAACTACGAAGCAAGGTACTTTTACAAACGATTTTGGTAAGTTTAAAGTGTTGGCAAAACCTAACGATACTTTGCAAATTTCGTTTGTGGGGTATGAAACCAAAAAAATTGTGGTAGCCATACATCACTTCGGAATACAAGAAAATACTATTCAATTAAAAAAAGTACCTATCGAATTGGATGAAGTAGCTATAAAAAAGCATCATTTAATAGGTTTTATTGCTGTAGACACCAAACAGACACCCAAAGATATTGCAGCTGACAAGTCGAAAAGCGCTCTAGATTTTTCTATGATTGATTTTAAGAAATCAATTATTTTACCCATTGACGAAATGGATAGAGCCAAAGCTCCGAATATGCTACTAGAAATTGACCCCATTAGCAAATTTGCTGGTGTTGGTTCAGGTTTTAGTACTGGCCTTGATAAATACTCAGCAAACCTAAAAGCATTACGAAAAGATATTAATTATAAAGAAACTTTTCCTAAAATGTTGCTCTCTGAATTTGGAGAACACTTCTTTTTTAAAGAGCTTAAAATTCCCGAAGAAAAATATCTTCATTTTTTAGCGTACTGCAATCCTTTAGGAATCGAAAAACTTTATAAGGAAGGAAAAGTTTTAAAAGTAATTGCTATTTTAAAAGAAGAAAGTAAAAGCTACTTAAAAATAAAGAACGAAGAAAGATGAAAAGAACAGTCTTCTTTATCATTTGTAGTACGCTTTCTTTAACCGCTTTATCTCAAAAACATCGAAAATTCTTCTATGCTACCTTACAAGATGAAATGGGTGCCGTTGCAAATGCGCATGTGATCAATCTAACTACGAAGCAAGGTACTTTTACAAACGATTATGGTAAGTTTAAAGTGTTGGCAAAACCTAACGATACTTTGCAAATTTCGTTTGTGGGATATGAAACCAAGAAGTTTATGATAGGCATACATCACTTCGGAATACAAGAAAATACTATTCAATTAAAAAAAGTGCCTATTGAATTGGAAGAGGTAGAGCTAAAAAAGCATGATTTAACAGGTTTTATTGCTTTAGATTCAAAAAAAACTCCTGAAGACTTAACCCATAAACCCATAAAAAAATTAATGGATATTATTATGGGAATTGATTACAGTACTCCCATCATTAAAAAGTTAGATTATATCGATAAACATGTGAAGCCCCCCAATGTAGAAACTGACCCCACCCAATTAATACAGGGTGTTTCTCTTGGACTGGTCATTTCTCTTTCAAAAGGAAAAAGTTCAAAGAAACAACGGGATACACGAAAAAAACTAAAAAGTAAAGAGACTTTTCATAAAATGTTGCTCTCTGAATTTGGAGAACACTTCTTCTTTAAAGAGCTTAAAATTCCCAAAGAAAAATATCTTCATTTCTTAACGTATTGCAATCCTTTAGGAATCGAAAAACTTTATAAGGAAGGAAAAGTTTTAAAAGTAATTGCTATTTTACAAGAAGAAAGTAAAAGCTACTTAAAAATAAAGAACGAAAAAGAATGAAAAAAACATTATTCCTTATCATTTGTAGTACGCTTTCTTTAACCGCTGTATCTCAAAAACATCGAAAATTCTTCTATGCTACCTTACAAGATGAAATGGGTGCCGTTGCAAATGCGCATGTGATCAATCTAACTACGAAGCAAGGTACTTTTACAAACGATCATGGTAAGTTTAGAATTTTAGCAATACCCAACGATACATTAAAGATTTCGTTTGTGGGGTATGAAACTAAAAAAATTGTGGTAGCCATACATCACTTCGGAATACAAGAAAACCATATCAAACTAAAAAAAGTACCTATTGAATTGGAAGAGGTGGAGCTAAAAAAGCATGATTTAACAGGTTTTATTGCTTTAGATTCAAAACATATAAAATCTGAAAAAGAAATCAATGCCGAAACGTTGAATTTACCTTTTGCGGGCTCTAGAATACTTACTCCAGCCGAAAGAAGATTGCATACAGCGATGACAAGTTCTGCAGGAATTCCGCTAGACCCGCTGTTAAATTGGATGTCTGGTAGATTAAAAAAACTGAAAAAACTCAAAGCGATTGAAGACACTGAAAAAAGAGTACAAAACATACGTACTAACTACCGCTTATACATTTCAAACGAACTGAGCATATTACAAGAAGATATTGAACGATTTATTTATTTTGCTGAAGGAGCAGACGATTTCAACTCTTTTTACCTAAATGATGAAATGAGCATGATTGAATTCTTGCAAAAGAAATCTATTGTGTTCAAAAAACTAAACCCTAAAAATTATCATTAAATCTAATACATCTATTAATTTTTTCTATGGCTGTTTGTTAAGAATATTTTGTACCTTTAGAAGTAAGCAAAACAACCTATACACATGAAAAAAGCGCTCCTCCTTTTATTTTTGTTATCTCAAATTATATATTCACAAGAAGAACGAAAAACACTTTTTGGAATTGTTTATGATGAAGATGGTGTTTTAGAAAATGCTCATATCGTTAATTTTTCAACACAACAAGCCACATTTGCTAATGAAAAAGGAGAATATAGGCTTTTTGCTAAACCCACAGATTCTATTAGATATAGTAGTATAGGTCATGAAACTATATACTTAAAACTAACTAAAAAAGATTTTAATACCTACAGAAAAATAACTACGCTCAAGAAACAAGATTACTTGCTAGATGAAATCCAATTGATAAAGAATCAACTTTTTGGTGAGCTTTCTATGGATTTAAAAAAAATAAAACGAGATAAAAAAGCAGAAATTGCAACGAGTACAACCGATTTTTCTAATGTAAATTACACTACTTATACTGCAGACGACCATATTAACAAACACGTAAAACCTATTGTGGTAAGAGCTGACCCTACCAAAGAGTTTGAAGGAATGGGAACCACCAATGTTATTCCCTTTAAAGAATCGGCTGAACTATGGAAGCTACGTAAAGAATTAGCTTTTAAAGAAAATATGCCCACCAAACTATTGAATGAATTGGGCGAAGATTTCTTTTTTTCTGAATTAAAAATTCCAGTAGATAAATACTACCACTTTCTCGAATACTGCAATCCACTTGGTATTGAAAAGTTGTATCAGAACCGTGAAGTCATGAAAGTGATTCAAATCTTAAGGAAAGAACACGAAGAATATCTTAGAATCATTGAAAAATAGTACTTTGGCGCACTAATTGATGTTGAACCAACCATGAAGAAATTTTTCATTTTTTTATTTCTATTTCCCTTACTATCGTTTACACTACATAAATATTATATCGCCTTAACGGAGATAGAATATATCGAAGATACACAAAGCGTGCAAATGATTATGAATGTATTTATGGATGATATTGAAACTGCAATTAATAAAGAGTATCATACCGACTTACGAATTGCAACAAAAAATGAACTCGCAACTATTAATGACTATTTTTATACCTATCTAAAAAAGCACTTCAAAGTAAATATAAACGATGAAGAAAAGGTTTATAAATTCATTGGTAAAGAATACGACGGTAACATTGTGTATTTTTATTTAGAAATAGAGGGTGTTTCATCACCCAAATCAATAAAAATAACAAACGATATTTTAGTCAAACACTTTCCTGAACAACAAAACCTTATCAAAGCAACAGTTAAAAAGCAGCGTAAAAGTTTGTTTTTATCAAGTGATAATGATAAAGGTTTGTTAAAATTTTAATAAAGCTTATTTTATAGTAGCAAGATTTCGTTAACTTTCGCCTTATTTATTTAAAAATTAATAAGCATCTACATGAGAAGATATTCTACGTTACTATTTTCGGCACTCTTCATATCAGCTTCTATGTTTGCGCAAGAAGCACCCAAAAAAGAACGCCAACAAGGCCATACCGATCAAAACAAATTCCGACAATTAAAAGATTTGTTAGCCACTCCTAACGATCAACGTACTGCATCAGGAGCACCGGGTCATGCATATACACAACAAAAGGTAGATTATGTAATGAACCTACACTTAGATGAAGCTACCAATAAACTGTATGGAGATGAAGATATTACCTACCATAACAACTCGAAAGACCACTTAGAGTACTTGTGGTTACAGTTAGACCAAAATATGCGCGCTCCAGATTCTAAAACTCCCTTAGTAGAGTCGAAAGGAGCAACTGATTTTCAAACCCCAAGTGGTTTTGTAAAAGAAAATATGGGAAAACCGAAAAAGTTTGGTTTTAATATTGAAGCTGTAAAATATGCAGATGGTAGAGACTTATCTCATACCATTAACCGTACCATGATGCGAATTAACTTACCCAAGCCACTGGCTCCAGGCGAAGTTTTTAAATTTAAAATTAAATGGAATTATTTAATTAACAATCATGTTGAAGATGGAGGGCGCTCAGGTTTTGAATTATTTCCTGACGGAAATAAAAACTATGTGATTGCTCAGTTTTTTCCAAGATTATGTGTGTATAACAATGTAGAAGGTTGGCAAAATATGCAATTTTGGGGTCGCAGTGAATGGGCATTAGAATTTGGTGATTATGATGTAAAAATTAACGTTCCTGCCGATCATATTTTAGAAGCTACTGGCGAATTACAAAACGAAAAAGAAGTGTTAACGAAAGAACAACGTCAGCGTTTTGAATTGGCTAGAAAATCGTTTAACAATCCTGTATTTATTGTATCTCAAAAAGAAGCTGAAGAAAATGAAAAGGAAGGAACAACTAAAACGAAAACATGGCATTTTAAAGCTAAAAATGTTCGTGACTTTGCTTTCGCTTCATCAAGAAAATATATTTGGGATGCTATGGCAGTAAACATTAATGGTAAAACCGTAATGGCTATATCGTTATATCCTAAAGAAGGAAACCCCTTATGGGAAGAACACTCAACTCGTGTGGTTGCCAATACTTTAGAAGAGTATTCGAAAATGACCTTCGATTATCCTTATTCCAAAGCTATATCGGTACATGCGAAGCGTCAAGGAATGGAATACCCAATGATTTGTTTTAATTTCGGACGACCAAATCCTGACGGAACTTATTCTGATAGAGTAAAAAATGGAATGATTGGCGTGATTACCCATGAGGTAGGACACAACTTTTTTCCTATGATTGTAAACTCTGACGAACGTCAGTGGACTTGGATGGACGAAGGTTTAAATTCTTTTGTAGAAATTTTAGCCGAACTAGATTACGATCCAAATTTTAATACCCGTAACTTACCGAAAGACATCGTTCGTTATATGAGCTTAGACCAAGATAAATTAAGTCCAATCATGTCTCAAGGTGATTATGTACATAATTTTGGTCCTAACGCCTATACAAAGCCGGCTGCTGGTTTATATATGTTACGCCAAACAATTATGGGACCAGAATTATTTGATTACGCTTTTAGAACCTATTCTAAAAGATGGATGTTCAAACACCCTACTCCTGCTGATTTCTTTAGAACTATGGAAGATGCATCTGGTATGGATTTAGATTGGTTTTGGAGAGGTTGGTTTTACACAACCGATTATACTGATATTGGCATTAAAGACGTAAAACCTTTATACGTAACCAATAAACCTAACGAAGAAACAAAAAAGTTACAAGAACAATATCCACACTACTTTACTCGTATGGGTAAGCTAGTGTATTTAACAACCAACAAAGATGATGCTGATAACTCTGCTGTTAAAACATATATTAACAGCTTATCTGCCGAGGAAAAAGCGAACTTAAAAGATATTCCTAATTATATATACCAAGTTGAGTTTGAAAAACCAGGCGGTTTGGTAATGCCTATTATTGTAGAATTAACGTATGCCGATGGTAGCAAAAAACGTGAAACTTTCCCCGCTCAAATATGGAGAAAAAATGAGCATGAGGTATCTCGTGTATTTACTTCATCGCAAGAAATTAAAAGTATTGTTGTAGATCCTGATTTAGAAACTGCTGATATTGATACTTCCAATAACAGCTGGCCAAAACAAACAACAAATAAGTTTGATGCTTTTAAAAACAAAGCTAAAAACTAAGATATAATATGCAACCATAAAAAAGCAGCTTATAAAATTTTATAAGCTGCTTTTTACTTTTTTTAAGTTAACGTATTTTATTTTTTAAATAATTTGTTAACGTCTTCATACGTAAGTAACTTAGAAACCGTCATAATATCTGGATCTCTACTTACATACTGTTGAATTTGTAGCAATACGACCCCTTCTTCTTTAGAATATTTTAACCAAACAACCTCGCCATTGGCTTTGATTTTGTATGGATCTCTAGGATTTTCTTCAAATCCACGCATAATTATTTGATGCAATTTTTCTACATCATTATCTAAGTTTTTAAATGAAAAATGAACATACTCGTGTATGGGATCATTAATATTTTTATAATAAAAATTATAGGCCTTATCCCCTATTTTCTCTAAATAAACATATTCTATTTTTCCTACTATTTCTGTTTTAGTAGTTTCGATAAATTCAATTTGTGAATAAGAGGCTAATGAGGATAAAATAACTGCTAAAAGGAGAAGTTTTTTCATAAAATCTAAGGTTTTTATATTGTTTTTAATGTCTAAATATAACTAAAACCAAAACGTATTTTACTTTTATATCGTATTTTTATCAATTAATTTATTTTATAATACATATTTGATTTGCAAAAAACATATCATTTCTAAATAGTACTATAACGCATGTATCTATGTAAAAATGAATAAACTATTCACCCAAGTTACTTAGCTTTTATGAATTGTACTCACTAAATATTTTTTATTTTGCAGTCATATTAATTTTCTAACCTAAAAAAGCATGTTCAAAAAACTATCGTTTTTATTTGTATTGATTTTTTATTCTACTCAATGCTTTTCTCAAATACCTTACCCATACAGTAAAAGTGAATTAGAAAATTTTAAAAAAAGTTTTACCAATATAGAGAGATTGGGGTTGATAGCTCTCTTTATTACATGAGTAAGCTACGACAAACGAACAATGCTTCTTATAAAACTTTTGCTTATGCAGCAATAGAATATTTAAAAACAAGAGAAAAACAAGCAGTTGATGTTTCTTTTTACAATGATAGCATTCATAAATACCTCTCTAAAATTCCAAAAACACGTGAAAACTATCCCATTCTTTTTGACATACACATACTATTAGGTAACTCTAATAAAAGAAGAGAGTTAATTGAGCCTGCGCTGCAAAATTATGTTATCGCCGAAGATTTTGCTTTACTAGCCAATGATATAGAACGAATTATTAAGATAAAAGGGAATATAGCCCTTATTTATCAGGATATGGAAGAGTTTGACAAAGCCTTAGATAAGGGAAAACAAACACTTGAGCTAATAGAAAAAAATAAGAATAAGCTTGCTGAAAAATATTATAGTAGTAAATACAAAAAAATGTCTAATGTTGCCGCCATTTATGCTACTTTATATAAAAATGATACTTTAAAAAACAAATATGCCGCCGACTCTTCTTTACATTATTACAATACTATTTTAAGAAGTAAAGATTTTAACTTCAATGACTACTATCTTGGTAAAGTATATTATGGTATAGGAACAATTTATAGCTTAAAGAGGCAGCTCATCAAAGCTAGTTTTTTTCTTGAAAAGAGTTTAGAATTATTTCGAAAAAGCAAGTCTCAATCATACTTATACAAAGGGTATTATAATAATGGGTATAATTATTATATGCTAAACGATATAGAAAAGGCTAAAAAAACTTTTTAACTGCTTTAAGCATTAAAAAGGATACTGTTTTAGATTATAACTATATGAGCATGCACAACTACCTTTCTAAGATATACTCCAAACAAAATAAAAAGGATTCTGCTAACTATTATTTAAACACATTTATTACCGACTACCACAAAATAACTTCAAGGAATGAGCAACAAATTAAAGGAGCCTATAAAGTTGATCTTGATGAAAAAATAAAAGAATTGAAAGAGTTGAAAGAATATATTGCCAACAAAGATTCTTACTACACTACTATTTTTAGTAGTTTGGTTGCCATTTTACTGTTTATTAGCTTCTTGGTAATAAAAAACGCTAAAGAAAAAAAGAAAGCAAATGAAAAACTAAATGAGTTATTGGCTAAAATTTCAAAAAAAGAAGACTTAAACGAAAAATCATTCTCTTTATCTAATAACTTTAAAATAAAAGACAAACATCATCAACAGATTATTGAGGGACTCTTAAAGCTAGAAGAAAAAAAATACTTCTTAAAAGAAGAGTTCAATTTATACAATGCAGCCAAAAAAATTGGAACGAATACCACTTACTTATCAAAAATCATTAAAGAACATAAAAAAATGAGTTTTAATGATTATACGAACGAGTTAAGAATTAATTACATTATTGAACTACTTAGTAGCGATAAGAAAGTTAGGTCATATACAACACAAGCCATAGGAGAAATAGCTGGATATAAAAATGCAAAATCGTTTACACGAATATTTAAGAAATATACAGGAATAACTCCGTATCAATTTATTGAAAAAATTGATACGGAGTTGTAGCAAATTGGTTCTTTGACTTATAATCCTAGACTCTTCTTGTTATTTTTCTCATAACATTCATCTCTTGTACCACCAGGAGGCAGCTTAAAACATTCCTCTTCCCCATCTGTATCAGGATCTCCATAACCGTTCGAACTAAAGTCCGATGGCAATTCTATTGGATCACCTGCAAAAACTTTAGATTTTTCTTCTGATGTTAATTCGTATTTCACTAACGATTGAATTGATAAACGCTTCATAAGTTTTTAGTTTTAGTTTTTAGTAAAGTTAATTTTTTTACCTACAGGGTTTAATTTTACGACATTAGCCACCTTATAACAACATCAAAACATTGATAAACAAATAATTAACCCTTTTTTTAACCTGCTATTTTTTTTAAATAGTACCTGCTCTTTTCTTAAATAGTTACTGAATATGTTTCTTTAGCATCTCTATTTTTCTAATATTTGAGACAATTAATTCTTAAACGCAGAACCTGAAAAGCGTAAGGAAAACTTAAAATAACATGAGTTCGGGATATCATTATGTTGATTTTAAGATTTTATCTCTAAAGCCTATTTAAAAATGTCATTCCGACCAGAGGAAGGAATCTCATGCAGACAAGTAACTCATGTTATTGAGATGTATCATCACTCATATTTCATTCAATCGACATGACATGCTTTTGATTTTGAAGGAACTTAATTTGATATTTTGCATCGAATACTCACGTTAAAGTAATTTTTATCCCTCACGTTTAATACACAAAAGTTGTATTCACACATAGTTTCTCTGAGCTTTTTTAATGTAAAAACGTTTCTTGTAAACAAACTTTATAATTTGAAAACGAACACATTATAAAAAAACTTCAATAAAAAAATCTGATAGAGAACAAAAAAAGAAGCCCTTTTTTGTTTTGTAGACGGCTACAATACTTTTCTATTAAATATCTTAGGAGGTAAACATTTGTTTGCCTTTTTTCTTTTAGTTACTTTTGCTGCCATATTATTAATTATGGAAAAATTAAAACAACGTTGGGGAATAGAAAATAATTGGGCTTTGGTCGCTATTCTAATTGTCTTTGCTATCAATGGCTCATTTGCTGCTTGGGTTGCAAAACCTGTTACCAATCTATTAGGCTTGTCTGCAGAGACCATGAACCCATGGGTATATTACCCTTTAAGAATCTTGCTTATTTTTCCTATTTATCAGGCTACCTTACCTATTGTTGGATGGCTTTTTGGGCAATTCAAATTCTTCTGGGAGTTTGAAAAAAATTCTTAAGTCGCTTGGGGTTAGGCTTTCTATTTAAAAAAGAAAATTAATATTCTTATTTTCTAATTCTTAGGAAGTCATTGTAATTATTTTGTGAATCGGTATTGGTAATGAAATTCCTTCTTCTAAAAAGCGCTTGTGCACGGCTTCTTTTAAAGCACATTTAATCTTAAATTCCTGAAAAGGTTCATTTAGCCACACATAAGCACGAATGTGAATATACTCTGGATATACATCAATAACACGAACATCTATCTGATGTATATCTCTTATAACTTGGTCTGGTGTACGATTGTCTATAACTGATGGTAATTTTACAGCTTCTTCTTGTATAATTTTTCGTACTAAATCAATATTTGCCTGTAACCCAATTTTAAAATTATTAAAACTCAACACATGAGAATCTTCAATGGTATGATTTAATACAGAATCGGTACTAATAACAGAATTTGGGATGATTAAACGTTTGTTTTCAAAATTGTTTATTACTGTATGTCTTAACGTAATATCTTCTACAATTCCTACACGGGTGTCGTCTAACTTTATATAATCTCCTACTCTAAAGGGTTTAAATATAACAATAAATGCCCCTGCAATTAAATTCGATAGGGCAGCTTGGGCAGCAAAACCTATAATTGCTGCTATAATACCTGCTCCTGAAAAAATAAAAGTAGCTTTACTTCGAAAAGCAGGCACGGTCATAATTATATAAATGATGCTTAAAAGTCCGACTATAAAGGTTACTGAATTGCGAAAAAATTGAATACTCGTTCTGCCAAAACGATCTTCTTTTTTATGTTTAATTAGTTGCCAAACTACCGCTCTTACAATTCTTGACACAACCCAAGCTACCAATATAACTACTAAAATATATCCTAAAATACCGAAAAAGGTATCGAGGTTAAAACGATATGTTGATAGCTCACTCATTAAAATAATGCTGTTTGACTTTCGTCATCTATGTCTTTTTTCTTCTTTCGAAGTGCTTTTTCTAAAGCTTTTTTTGCCTTATCTTCTTTAGACTCCACAAACTCTTTAGGTTTTGTTTCTTCTACTTCCAAAGGCAATACTTCTTCTTTTATTTCCTCTTCATCATTAACTTCAATATCTTCAACTTTAGCTTCTTCGGGTTCATCATAGGGTAGCGATTCTAACAAATTAACGGTTCTTATCTTTTCGGTTGTTAATTGGTTTCCTTGTGCTTTAATTCCTTTAATTGCGATAAAGTCTTCAAAATTTACCTCTATGTTCTCTAAACTTCTTTTAGAAAAAATAACCTCCGCTACTGGACGATAATCTGTAGCTATAATTTCTAATTTTGATTTTTCATCTTCAGATATAAATAGTTCCTCTTTATCTGGGGTTTCCACTAAAAATCGCTTTACAAAATAACGTTCTTTAATTCCGTCGAAATAAATTGCAGAAATCGGTTTATTGGGTTTCCACTTTTCTAGCACAATCATATCATTTTCAAAGTGCATCGCTAAATCTGGTGATACGGCTTTGATTTTTCCTGATTGTGTAGCTATTAAAATTTTATCTTCTGCTTTGAACTCTCCTAACAACTCTCCTCTACCGTCTACGTTCAAACGCTGTACGGTATCGTCAAACCAAATTTTTCTTGGTTTTAGTGTCGATACTCCCGCTTCTTTAAACTCTACTTTTTTAACCGAGTACTTGGTTACTAAATTACCTCGAACTCCGCGACCTTTTACCGCTAAATCGGCAAAATCTATATCCCACTTTAGTTTTTTAACACTGCCTACTGCTCGCAATAAAATAGTGACTACCTCAGCTTCTCCATTAGAATTGGCGGTAAAATAGAGCACCTTCGATTTTGGATTATCGTTTCCTAAATTGTATTCCTTATCTCTTGTTACCGACGTTACGTTAAATCGCTTCATGTACGTAGCGCCTTTTGCTCCATCACGATAAATCATGTTATACACGGTACGCTTGTCTTTTTTCTTGAAGACTGCGACATGAATAATCCCTTTTCCTACAAAGGTTTTAGCGTCTACTTTGGTGACCATCATGGTGCCGTTGTCTCTAAACACAATAATATCGTCGATATCGGCACAATCGGTAACATACTCGTCTTTTCGTAGCGAGGTTCCTATAAATCCTTCTTCTCTATTTACGTACAGTTTTGAGTTTCGCATGACTACTTTGGTCGCAACGATATCATCAAAAATGCGGATTTCTGTTTTGCGTTCTTTTCCTTTTCCGTATTTTGCTTTTAGTTCTTTAAAATAGTCTATGGCAAAATCAATTAGATTGTCTAAATGGTTTTTAACCTCTGTTATTTTTTCTTCTAAACTTTCAATAAATTGTTTTGCTTTATCAATATCGAACTTTGAAATTTTCTTAATTCTTATTTCTGTTAAGCGAACGATATCTTCTTCGGTTACCTCTCTTTTTAAATGTTTTGTATAGGGTTTTAATCCTTTATCAATAGCTTCAATGACTCCTTCCCAAGTTTCTACTTCTTCAATGTCGCGGTAAATTCTGTTTTCAATAAAAATACGTTCTAAAGAAGCAAAATGCCATTGTTCTTCTAATTCGTGTAATTGAATTTCTAATTCACGTTTTAGCAGTTCTACTGTAAAATCTGTTGATTTTTTTAGAATTTCGCTAACACCGATAAAAATAGGTTTGTTGTCTTCAATAATACAGCACAGTGGTGATATTGAGTTTTCACAACTGGTAAAAGCATACAATGCATCGATAGTTTTGTCTGGCGATACATTAGGCGGTAAGTGTACTAAAATTTCTACCTCAGCAGCCGTGTTATCTTCAATCTTTTTGATTTTAATTTTTCCTTTATCGTTGGCTTTTAAAATACTGTCGATTAGCGAAGAGGTCGTAGTTCCAAACGGAATTTCATTAATAACCAGTGTTTTCTTATCCAATGCTGCTATTTTGGCACGTACTCGAATTTTCCCTCCTCTTTTTCCATCTTTATAATCGGTAACATCTACGATACCGCCTGTTAAAAAATCGGGAACGATGGTAAAACTTCTTCCTTTCAAATATTTGATAGAAGCATCGATTAATTCGTTAAAGTTATGAGGTAATATTTTGGTTGATAATCCTACCGCAATACCTTCTGCTCCTTGCGCTAACAACAACGGGAATTTTACGGGTAAGTTTACGGGTTCTTTTTTACGTCCGTCGTACGAGGCTTGCCACTCGGTAGTTTTGGCGTTGAAAACAACATCTAAGGCAAATTTAGACAATCGTGCTTCTATATAACGAGAGGCTGCTGCACGGTCTCCTGTTAGGATATTTCCCCAGTTCCCTTGCATATCTATCAGCAGTTCTTTTTGCCCCATTTGTACCATGGCATCGGCAATTGAAGCATCTCCGTGTGGGTGGTACTGCATGGTATGACCAACAATGTTTGCTACTTTATTATAGCGCCCATCATCTAAGTCTTTCATAGAATGCATGATACGACGTTGCACGGGTTTGAATCCGTCTTCTATAGAGGGGACCGCACGTTCTAAAATTACATACGAAGCATAGTCTAAAAACCATTCTTTATACATACCTGTAACCTTGGTAATGGTTTCGGTGTTCTCTATTGGTTTATCTAGTTCTTCGTCGTGTTCGTACTTGTTATGTTCTTCACTCATGTATGAATGTTTCAACGTTTATTCGTTAAAAAATATTTTTATTTATTGATATTTAGTTAGTTATATAATACTCTACATCTAAAAGCTCAAATGAATTGGCGTACCCCAAATCTCTATTTTCTTCTACATCTAAAGTTACCGTACAACTTGAATTCGCTTCAAGAGTTGTACAAGGCGGATTCACTAAGTTTTCATAATTTGTTGAAAACTCTAAATCGTCACTAAGTATTCTAAAATAAGCGACTCCATTCACAGCATAATTATTGGGATTATTTAATTTTATTTCGAATTGTAACCGAGATGTATTATTACCGGTATCTGGGGTATATTCAAAACGGACTACTTCGTACGTAAATCCTTCTAATAATAGTGGTGCTATTTTGATAGGCTCTATTATTTCTTCTACATCACAAGGTACTTCTTGCTCAATATCGTAACGATACGTCTGATTCCATACTATATAGAATTGTGGGATAGTGATTGTTTTCACACAATCTTCATCGTCATTTGAAGAACAACCGACAGCTATTACTACAAAGAATACAAGTAGTATTTTATAGTACTCTAATCGTTTTATTTCCATGTTGCTTTTTATTTTAATTTTCTTCTACTAAATCCAACTCCACTTTTAAGTTGTTTATAATAAACTTCTGTCGGTCGGGTGTGTTTTTACCCATATAAAACTCTAGCATTTGTTCTATCGACATTTCTTTGTCTAACATTACGGGGTCTAGACGGATATCGTCTCCGATGAAATGCACGAATTCATTAGGAGAAATCTCCCCCAATCCTTTAAATCTAGTAATCTCAGGTTTGCCTCTTAATTTTTCTATTGCTGCTTGTTTTTCTTCTTCTGAATAGCAATAAATGGTTTCTTTTTTATTTCGTACTCTAAACAGCGGCGTATCTAAAATATACAAATGTCCTTCTTTAATTACTTCTGGAAAGAATTGTAAAAAGAAGGTAATTAATAACAAACGGATGTGCATACCGTCTACATCGGCATCGGTTGCAATTACAATATTGTTATAACGCAAATCTTCTAAGCCATCTTCTATATTCAATGCTGCTTGTAAGAGGTTAAATTCTTCGTTTTCATATACTATTTTTTTAGACAATCCGTATGAGTTTAGGGGTTTTCCTTTTAAACTAAATACCGCTTGCGTGTTTACATTTCGTGATTTGGTAATCGATCCACTTGCCGAATCTCCCTCGGTAATAAACAAGGTAGTATCTAAATAGCCATCTTTTTTGGTGTCTCCAAAATGGATACGACAATCGCGTAGTTTTTTATTGTGCAAACTAGCTTTTTTAGCACGTTCGCGTGCTAATTTTCGAATTCCTGATAATTCTTTTCGCTCTTTTTCAGCTTGTAGTATCTTTTTTTGGAGTTTATCAGCTACTTCGGTGTTTTTATGTAAATAGTTGTCTAATTGTGTTTTTACAAAGTCGTTGATATAGGTACGAACGGTCGGTAAGTCGCCTCCCATTTCGGTAGAACCTAATTTTGTTTTTGTTTGACTTTCAAAAACGGGCTCCATTACCTTGATAGAAATCGCTGAAATAATGGATTTACGTACATCGGAGGCATCAAAGTTCTTCCCGAAAAATTCTCGTACTGTTTTTACAACTGCTTCTCGAAAGGCATTTAAGTGTGTTCCTCCTTGGGTGGTATTTTGTCCGTTTACAAACGAATGGTATTCTTCTGAATATTGTGTTTTACTGTGGGTAATGGCTACCTCAATATCATCGCCTCGTAAGTGAATTATTGGATACAACATATCGTCTTGATTATTGTTGTCTTCCAATAAATCTTTTAATCCGTTTTCTGAATAAAATTTTTCTCCGTTAAAAACTATGGTTAATCCTGGGTTTAGATACACATAGTTTTTTAATAGTTTAGAAATGTATTCAGGGCGGTATTTATAATTTTTAAAAATAGTGTCGTCTGCAATAAAGGTTACTTTGGTTCCTTTTCTGCGTGAGGTTTCTTCTAAAAACTCCTGATTGGTTAAATTCCCTTTTTCGAACTCTGCAGCAGCTGATTTCCCGTCACGAGTCGACTCTACTCTAAAATAAGATGACAACGCATTTACTGCTTTGGTACCTACCCCATTTAAACCAACAGATTTTTTAAAGGCTTTAGAATCGTACTTTCCACCCGTATTCATTTTTGAAACTACGTCGACCACTTTTCCTAGCGGAATACCACGCCCGTAGTCACGCACGATTACTTTATTTCCTTGAACAGAAACTTCGATGTTTTTACCACCTCCCATGACAAATTCGTCGATAGAGTTGTCTAAAACCTCTTTAACCAAAATGTAAATTCCGTCATCTGGTGATGATCCGTCTCCTAATTTACCAATGTACATTCCTGGACGCATACGAATGTGTTCTTTCCAGTCAAGTGAGCGTATATTGTCTTCGGTATATTGTGTTTCTTGCGTCATAAAAATCGTGTAAATTTGAAGTCTTTGCTAAAATACCACTTCGCCCGAAAAAATAAAAAACTCTGTTCATATAGTTATCAACAGAGTTCGTTTTATTTCTTTTTTAATTCTTTTTCTTCCCATTTACACAGCAGTCTACCAAATTTTTTTACTCTTTTTTCGGTACTTTCTTTGATGGCTGTTTTACAGTTAGACAATCCTCTACACTTTTTTTTAAAATGGTAGCTTGTACTCGCTACACTACTACAGATATATACTTTTTTATCTTCTTTTTTCTGAAACGCGACTAACATACTCAAAAAGAGCAGGATTATTACGATTTTCTTCATTGGTTTTTAATTTGGTTGCTTTAAAGTTTATAAGGTTGAATTCGATTTATTCTAATTAACATTTTCTACGTCTAGTTCTTTGTAATGATTTATTGTTTTTAAAAGAGTAAATCTTGATTTTGAAGTATGGAAGTATCTAAACAATTGTGAGTTGTGTGTATTCAAGTCTTCTTTCCAATATTTACATTCTATGAGTAAAACAGGAATATTATTTTGAATAATTGCATAAGCTACTTTTTCCCCTTTCTTCAAACCAATATCTGCCGTAAATTCTGGAATTACTTCTGTTGGATTAAAAATATCGTAGCCTAACAAATCTATAAATGGTAGCACAAAGGCTGTTTTGGTGGCTTCTTCTGTTTCTATCTGCTCTTTTAACGTGATAATTTTTTGCGACAGTGTTTTTAGTTTATTGGTTAGTTCCATTTTCTTTATATTGAGTTATGAATAATTCTTCTTCTATTTTTAAATTTTTCCTTTCACTCCTATACAACTTTCAATAGCCCAATATGTTTTCTTGGTGATCGTATTGTATCGTGAAGTTTTTCTAACTTTTTTCTCCAAATAAAATAGTGGAACGCACTTAGTGCCAACCTTAGTACTACTACCAGTATTATTGATGTGACATTAGGTAGTCGTGTTTTTAATACAATAAATGCCACTATGAATAAATATGCAATGTGAGCTGGATACTCGTATAAAAAAGTAACATCTAGAATAATTAGCAATAGAATGATTAATGGTATTATCTCGTTTATTTTTGAAGCAACTAGTTCCATATCCCAAAACTAAACTGTTTATAAAACAAAACCTTACGGAAAACCGTAATGAACTTAAATTTAAAGTTACTCTTCTACCAAAAGGACTCCACTATAATGTACAAAACCAATTGCTTTTGTTTTCTTCACTTTTACTTTAATCCATTTACCATGTGTAGATAACAGACTTAACTTTTCGCTAAAATTTAATTCTTGTATTACGTAATAAGAAGTATCGGGTCCGCTCCTTAAGTTTAAGGAATTTTGGTTTACCAATAATATTTTTAAATAGTAGGGTTCTTCTTGTATTATCGTATTTGTAGTGTTACGACCGTCAAAAATAGTTCTTTCGGTAGGTTTTGGTCTTGGGTAGTTTTTACGAGAATTTGAATAGTTTCTTGTTTGATTTCTTCCAGAACACACTCCGCATGAACCTCCTTTGCTACAATGTTTACAATAGTTACAGTTTTTACATGCCCTACAGTTTGCAGAACCTGTACACCTAGCTTCAGGAGAAACATAACAACCGACTATAGCCGTGTTGTATACATTTTCTTGAACATTGTCTTTTCTGGCAATAATCACCAAAGCAGCTATTACCATAAGTGACGATGCGAGTAGTAACACTTTTCTGTTTAGCTGATCCATAATACAAAAGAGCTTGAATTTATGGTGTCTAAATTAGCTCTTGTAAAACATAAAACCTTACGGATTTCCGTAGGGTACTTGTCAGTATAACAATCGTTTTGCTATGTTCTCTTCGTCTACTACCTCTCCATTCTTTAGTAACAGCTGCTTTTTCTTGTTTACAGGATTCGTATATAGTTCATAACCGTAAGTGCAATTTTTAAACCGATACATGAGTGCCTTAATTCCTGCTATAAAGCCGGTATTTTTAGTTTCTTCATATACGTAGTGCGAGCATGACTTTCTAAAAATACAGCGAGGTGGTTTGTCTTTTGGCTTGAACTTCCAATAGGACTTTATTCCAAGAAGTAATAAGTATTTCATCATGCTTTACTAAAAACAATCATCTTTCTAGTTTGTCTTTTGGCTTGAACTTCCAATAGGACTTTATTCCAAGAAGTAATAAGTATTTCATCATGCTTTACTAAAAACAATCATCTTTCTATATGCTGTATATCCTGGTTTCGCTCCAAAACCAAAACAGCCTGCATCTGGAAATAAATAAGTTTCTACACTCTCTAACCTAACATATTGCCAACCTTGATTTGAATAATTTTCTATAATATCTTCTAACTGTTTTGCTATTTTTTTTGAATTATCTTTCTCTCTAGTTATAATAGGATAAAACGGTACTACTTTATATTCCATATTTTTTAAATTAATGTTACTACAAACCTACCCCGATAAAAACACAAAACCCTACGGGTTTCCGTAGGGTTTCAATTAATATAATAGTCGTTTTTGCTATTTTCTTTTTTTTGTAATACTTCTCTATTCTTTAATAACAGCTGTTTCTAGAAGTTTGAATTACTTTGCCACATTCACTGCTCTTGTCTCTCTAATTACCGTAACCTTAACCTGACCTGGATACGTCATATCGTTCTGAATTTTTTGAGAAATATTAAATGATAATTCTGCCGCTTTGGTATCGTTTACTTTAGCACTTTCAACCATAACTCTTAATTCACGTCCTGCTTGAATAGCATAGGCTTTTTGTACTCCGTTAAATCCAAAAGCGATATCTTCTAAATCTTTTAAACGTTGTATATAAGAGTCTAATACTTGACGACGAGCTCCTGGTCTTGCCCCTGAAATCGCATCACATACTTGTACAATAGGCGCCAACATTGTTTTCATTTCAATCTCATCGTGGTGAGCTCCAATTGCATTACATACATCTGGTTTTTCACCGTATTTCTCTGCCCACTGCATTCCTAATAAAGCATGTGGCAATTCACTTTCAGTTTCTGGCACTTTACCAATATCGTGTAATAATCCAGCACGTTTAGCAGCTTTAGCGTTTAAGCCCATCTCTGCAGCCATAATACCACATAGGTTTGCTACTTCACGCGAGTGTTGTAACAAATTTTGACCATACGAAGAGCGATACTTCATACGTCCAATTGTTTTAATCAGTTCAGGGTGTAAACCGTGAATTCCTAAGTCGATAACAGTACGTTTACCTACTTCGATGATTTCTTGAGTAATCTGTTTTTCGGTTTTCTTTACAATTTCTTCTATTCTCGCTGGGTGTATTCTTCCATCGGTTACCAACTTATGCATTGACAAACGAGCAATTTCACGACGTACAGGGTCAAAGCAAGATAAGATAATCGCTTCGGGGGTATCATCTACAATGATTTCTACACCTGTTGCCGATTCTAAAGCACGAATATTACGTCCTTCTCGACCAATAATTCTTCCTTTTACATCATCAGACTCTAGATTAAAAACAGAAACACAATTCTCTACTGCTTGTTCTACTCCTACCCTTTGAATTGTATTTAAAACTACCTTTCTCGCTTCTTGTTGAGCCGTCATTTTAGCCTCTTCGATGGTATCTTGTATGAAAGACATCGCATCTGATTTTGCTTCATCTTTTAACGATGCTACTAATTCTGTTTTAGCTTCATCTGCTGATAGTCCAGAAATTTGCTCAAGCATATCTACATGGCGCTTGTGCATTTTTTCTAATTCTGATTCTTTTTTTTCTAGAAACTCTAACTTAAAATCTAAATCAGCCTCTTTTTTCTCTAACTGTTTATTAAGTCTTTTGTTTTTATCGAGCTCTGACGATACTTGGCTTTCTTTGTCTCTTATTCTTTTTTCTACATCGGAAACTTTCTTTTCTCTAGATAAAATTACTTTTTCGTGCTCAGATTTTAGTTCTATAAACCGCTCTTTAGCCTGTAAAATTTTATCTTTTTTTATAGCCTCTGCCTCTACTTTGGCCTCTTTTATAATACTGTTAGCCTCTTTTTTTGTTTCCTGTATTAATTTATTTGCATTAGATTTTTCTAGCATTTTAGCTATAAAAAAACCTACTGCTGCTCCTATAATTCCTGCTAAAACAAGAAATAATACTCCCTCCATAATTTTGATTTTATTGTATAAAAAAGCCTACATTAATAGGGTTTTAAAACTCCAAATAACAAGTTTAGGACTAACTGATTGATCAAGGATCCGAAATAAAATCGGCATGCTTTACTAATCACGACTCATCCTTTATAATTGAATAACGTTGAGTTTAACAAACAATGTACTAATGTAGGCAGTATATTTAAATTATATATTTTAAAGAACGTTTTATAAATGATTTTCTAGCAAGTTAGTCAATTCATTTATCTTTTGCAATACTTCGGTATTTTCTTTAGTATTTTTTAACGATACTATTTCTGCTTTTGATGCAAATTGCAACGCACTCATTGCTAATACATCTTGCTTATCTGCTACCGCATAACTTTGTTCAAACTTGGCTATTAATTCGTTAATATTTTTTGCTGCTTTGCGTAATCCTTCTTCTTCGTCAACACTATTCACACTTAAAGGATATGTTCTACCAGCTATTACTACATTAACTTTTATTTTTTCCATGTAAAGAACTCATTGTTATGTATTCAAAAGAGTAATACATTTATCAATCTCTCGAATTAAAGCATTTATTTTGAGTTTTGTTTCTCTTGTATTTTCATTACTGCCTTCAATAGTTTTGGCAATTTTTAGCAAATTAAATTGTCTTTGCTGTTCTTTTAATTGCTTATCTCTTTCTTGTAATAAAATCTGTAATTCTGCATTATTTTGAAGCAAAACTTTGTTTTCTTCCTTTAAAAACTCATAATTTGAAAGTAAGTTTTTTAACTTATCTTCCAACAAATGAATTGCTTCTACTGTATTACTCATTTATTTTAGAGAATAAAACTACATTTACAAAGTTATTAATATAACTTATAATTAACAACTCTTTTGTTATTTTTTACCAAAACACTGATTTTCAACCTTTAAGATTATTCTCATATTTTTAGTAGTTTTGTATAAAAACCGTTGCATTTTGAAACTTTATTTTTCTATTATTTTATGGCTATTTGTGGTTTGCGGATTTGCTCAAAATCAGTATCCTAGAAATTACTTTTCAAACCCTCTAAAAATTCCTACTGTATTTGCAGGTACTTTTGGCGAACTGCGCAGTAATCACTTTCATTCAGGAGTAGATATTAAAACACAGGGTAAAGAAAATATTCCTATTTATGCTCCTGCAGATGGGTATGTTTCGCGCATTAAAGTGCAACAATATGGTTTTGGCAAGGCTTTGTACATCACCCACCCTAACGGATACACTACTGTATACGCACATCTAAAACGTTTTGAACCAAAAATTCAACAATATGTAAAGCAAATTCAATACAACAAAGAAAAGTACGCTACGGGGAATCTTTTTCCTAAACCGGATGTGTTTCCTGTAAAAAAAGGGCAAATTATAGGCTATACTGGTGATACTGGAAGTTCTGGGGGACCTCATTTACATTATGAAATTAGAGACACTAAAACAGAGCATATTATCAACCCTATGCTTTTTGGTCTTACTGCTGAAGATGATAAAAAACCCACCATTCAAAAATTAATGGCATACCCATTAAGCGACGATGCTAGAATTAACAACTCTTTCCTAGAATCTACTATTTCTTTTAAAGAAAAAGAGAGTGGTAACTATGTTGCTGAAAGGATTACGGCTAGTGGTACTATTGGTTTTGGTATAAGTGTTTTTGATCGATTGAATGGTGCTTTAAATAAAAATGGCATTTACAGCTTAGAAATGAAGGTAAATGGCAAGCGTGTGTATTATCACGATGTTGAAACTTTTTCTTTTGCTGAAAGTAAATACATCAATTTGTTAATCGATTATAAGCACTATAAAAAATACAGAACTAGGGTACAGAGAACATATAAAGTAAACGCAAACAGACTGAGCCTATACGAAGATTTAGTAAATAGCGGAAAGGTTCATATTGAAAACGGAGCCAACTATACGATTGAAATTATAGCCAAAGACTTTAAACACAACACGTCAAAAATGCGAATACCCGTTAAAGGAACTGTAAGTAACTTAGTATTCAAACAAAAAGACACCACAAATTATAAAATTATAGCAGCTAACTTTAATAAATTCCATCAAAAAAATGTAACTATTGCCTTTCCTAAAAACACCTTTTACGAAGATTGTTTCATCGATTTTAAGGTTGAAAATGGCATTGCTAAAGTGCACGATGCCACCATTCCTTTAGACAAACGTTATACACTCACTTTTGAAACTTCTTTTTTAACTGAAGAACAAAAGCAACAGGTATACATCGCCAACGTTACCAATCCAAAATATCCTAGATACACTTCAACAAGAAAAAAAATAGATAAAGTATACACCACTACGAAGCTTTTAGGCAGTTATGAGTTACGTTTTGATACAGAAAAACCTACTATACAACTGTACAATTTTAACGATAACCAATGGATTTCTAAAAATAAAACCTTAAAGGTTAAAATTAAAGATACCCAAACGGGTATTAAGAATTACCATGCAACTATTGATGGTGAATGGATTTTAATGGAGTATAATCATAAAAAAGGTATTCTTACCTACGATTTTAATGATAAAAAGTTGGTAGGTAGCAAACATATTTTTAAACTTGTAGTCTCTGACAATGTGGGAAATACTGAAACCATTTCTGCTACATTTTTTAAAAAGTAAATTAAACAAACTTGAAAAAACTCATTCTTTTATTAGTATTTCCTTCACTCGTTTTTTCGCAGCAAACAGCTACCGTAAAAGGAATCATTACCAATAAATTCAACACTCCGATTGAAGGAGTCGCAATTTCTTATCTATCAAAAGGAACAACTACCAATGCTAATGGAATGTACCAATTTACTATTCCTACACGAAAAACAGTAACTGTTACATTTACTCATGTTTCTTATAAAACTTTAGTGAAAAAATTTACCTCAAGGGGTAAAAAAAACTTTAATTTTTCACCCACATTACAAATTAAAAGTCAAGAATTAGAAGAAGTAATTGTAAAAAACCAACAAAAGGAAGCACAGGGCATTACCAAGATAAAAACTGAAAAAGTAAAAAATATACTCGGTGCCAATGCTGGAGTTGAAAACATCTTAATGACACTACCTGGGGTAAGTAATAACAACGAACTAAGCACCCAATACAATGTTCGTGGCGGTAATTTTGATGAAAACTTGGTATATGTAAACGGAATCGAAGTATATCGCCCATTTTTAATTCGCTCGGGTCAACAAGAAGGATTGAGTTTTACCAATCCACACATGATTCAGAACATTAGCTTTTCTGCCGGTGGTTTTCAAGCAAAATACGGTGATAAATTATCTTCTGTGTTAGACATCACCTATCGCAAACCTACTGACTTTGGAATTCAATTAGACCTCAGCTTATTAGGGGGAAGTTTTACTATTGAAGATGTTTTTGCCAACAATAAACTAAGTGCTATCATAGGTGTTCGCTATCGTGATAATAGTTTATTTGTAAATAGTAAGCAGACTGAAGTAAACTTCAGGCCTCAGTTTACAGATGTGCAATCGTTTTTAAGCTACCAAGCTACTGATAAACTTACATTAAACTTCTTAGGCAACTTCTCGCTAAACAATTACAACTATAAACCAATTACTCGTAAAACTCGATTTGGCACCTTAACAGACCCTTTAGAATTGATTGTTTTTTATCAAGGTCAAGAACAAGATCGTTTTCAAACGTTGTTCGGAGCTTTGTCTGCTGACTATCAAATGAATGACAACCTAAAATTAACGGGTACAATTTCATCTTTTAATACACAAGAAGAAGAATATTTTGATATTGCTGCAGCTTATGCCATAGGAGAAGTAAATAGCAACCTCGGTTCTGAAAATTTTGGAGAGGTTGATTTTTTTCAAGGCATTGGTTCACAAATTAATCACGCACGTAACGATTTAGATGCCTTAATAAATACCATTCAATTAAAAGCAACGTTAAGAGATGGCGACAATGAATGGAAAGCAGGTATGAAATACCAAACAGAAAACATTAAAGATCGCATTCGTGAGTGGGAAGTAATCGATTCGTTAGGCTTTTCTGTTCGTCCGCCACATCACACCCCAAACAATCAACCCTACGAACCTTTTACAGGTCCTATAGAACCTTATAGAAATGTAAGAGCTGATAATGAAACAGACATCAATCGAATTACTGGTTTTTTACAATTTAGCAGAAAAACAACGTGGAACGATCATCAAGTATGGTTAAATCTCGGTGTTCGCTCTCATTATTGGACTGTAAAAACTGCTTCTACAGATACCTATTCTCAAACAATATTTAGTCCTAGAGCACAATTTGCCATTAAACCTGATTGGGAGAGTGACATGCTGTTTAGAATTTCTGGAGGATGGTATGCACAACCTCCTTTTTATAGGGAGTTACGTGATTATGACGGACAAGTTCAGCCCAAGGTAAAAGCACAAAAATCAATTCATATCGTTGCCGGAAATGAATTTAGTTTTAATCTGTGGGAACGTCCTTTTAAATTAGTTACTGAAATATATTATAAAGATTTAACCGATGTGAATGCCTATTCGGTAGACAATGTGCGTATTCGCTATCGTGCCGATAATGTTACTGATGCGTATGCATACGGATTGGATGTTCGACTCAATGGAGAGTTTGTTCCTGGTAACGATAGTTGGGTTAGTGTTGGCTATTTAAAAACGGAAGAAAACATAAATAACAGAGGATTTATTGCTAGGCCCACTGACCAACGTTTTAAACTTGGGGTACTTTTTCAAGATTATGTACCTAATTTACCTGATTTAAAAGCGTACTTAAATCTTGTTTACAACACAGGTTTACCAGGAGGTGCCCCTGCCTATGCCGATGTATATCAATTTCAAAATCGCTTGAACGATTACAAACGTGCCGATGTCGGAATTTCTTATGTTTTTGCCGATGCGAACAAGCAATATAAAACCGGATTTTTACGCAGTTTTAAAGAACTTACTGCTGGCCTAGAACTCTTTAACATTTTTGATATTCGCAACTCGAACACCAATACCTGGGTGCGTGATGCTTACAGTAAAAATCAATACGGCATTCCAAATTACATGACTGGTAGGGTATTGAATTTTAAAGTAGGAATGCAATTTTAAAAACGCCGTACATTCAATGTTTACAATCATCACTTTTAAGGTGTTTATGAGTCTGCGATTTCTTTGCTGATTTAAAAAAGAATTAAATCCAACGTATTGATCGTACTGTTATGGAGAAAAAGAATAATAGCTTAGAAAAAGATTTTTCCATGTAAAATCTAAGTCGTTAATACGTAGCCCAAGAGGGTTGAATTGAATCCATACAGATTTGAGATTGGTAGGATAGCCGTAGTATCAGCGACCCATATCGTGGTGTTGACGGAGCATGCCGTGATAGCTGCGCCCCATGCCGTAGTATTAGCGGAGCACGCGGTGATAGGTGCGCTCCATGCCGTGGTGTTAGCGAAGCATGCCGTAGTATCTGCGACCCATGCCGTAGTATTAGCGGAGCATGTCGTGATAGCTGCAACCCATGCCGTGGTATTAGCGGAGCACGCCGTGATAGCTGCGACCCATTTTTGTGATATAAAAACTGTTCCTACTCTAAAAAGTAACTTTTATAACGTAAATAGTTAAGCTTGTGGGATTCCGTAAGATTGTGTGGGAGGAATGTTTTAGATTCGCAAGAATTGTAAGAACAACTCGATTTTTATAATTAATTAACAAATAGCAATAACTCGTTAATAACTTTACTTTTGATAAAGCATTGGTTTTGATATATTTGATAGCGTATAATCATTGTTAAATTTTAGGTTATCCCATGTTTTTATCGGGATAACAAAACTAAAGTTTGGTATAAAACGAGTTACCTGCAATGCGACCAAAACCGACAAACAAGCTGAATATTGATTAATAATTTCAAAAAATTTATAAAACAAATAAGTCCAATTTCTGACATAGAATTTGAACAGACAGTTTCTACCTTTAAAAAGCAAACTTTAAATAAAGGTGATTTTCTTGTACAACAAGGAAAAGTTTGCAAACAAATTGCATTTATAAATAAAGGTATCTTAAGAACTTTTTATCTCAACGATAAAGCAGAAGAAACCACATCTTGCTTTTGCACCGAAAACAATTTAACAACTTCTTACAAAAGTTTTATACTTCAACAACCTTCTACTCTTTCTCTTCAAGCATTGGAAGAAACAGAACTTTTGATAATTGATTACGACAATTTACAAAAATTATATAGTACAAGTATTGTTTGGCAAACTATTGGTAGAGTAGTTGCGGAGAGAGAATATATTATTATGGAAAAGTATGCTTCGGTGCTTAATAACGAAACTGCCAAAAAAAAATATTTAAGACTTCTAAAAGAACAACCAAGTGTTCTACAAAAAGCAAAAATAGAAGATATTGCTTCTTATTTGGGTATTACAAGGCGGACTTTATCAAGAATACGACAAGAAGTTTCTAAATAAACATTTGAGGACATTTGTCCTTTCAACCCTTTTAAAGTTTCCTAACCTTTGTGTTGTAATTTATTGATAATTAAAACATAAAAAAATGGATAACAATCAAATTCAAAAAAAAGTAAAAACTGGCTATGCAGATATAGTTAAGAGAAATACTAAAAAATCCTTTCTTCCAAATATTTTTCAATGTTGCGATCAAAAAGAAATCGCAACTCACATTGGAAAGAAAATTGGGTACAGCGAAGAAGAATTAAAAAATGTTCCAGAAGATGCCAACTTAGGAATTGGTTGTGGCAACCCAACTGCTTTGGCATCTATTAATAAAGGTGAAACTATCTTAGACCTTGGTTCTGGAGCAGGTTTTGATTGTTTTTTAGCATCAGGAAAAACTGGTGAAACAGGAAAAGTTATTGGAGTGGACATAACACCTGAAATGGTAATACAGGCAAAAAAAATGCTAAAAAAGGAAACTATAATAATGTAGAATTCAAAATTGGGAAAATTGAAAATTTACCTATTGAAACTAATAGTATTGATTTAATTATTTCTAATTGTGTAATCAATTTATCAAATCAAAAAGAACAAGTTTTTAAAGAGTCTTTTAGAGCCCTAAAACCGAATGGTAGAATTATAATTTCGGATATCATTTTGCTTAATGACTTACCTAAATATATAAATAATTCTTTAGATGGACATATTGCTTGTTTGGCTGGAGCAGTAAGTAAAGAAGAATACATCAATGCTCTTTCTAAAGCAGGTTTTACAGAAATAAATATTGACAAACAAACACATTTTCCAATGGAATTAATGTTAAATGACCCAATTGCAATAAAAATTATTAAGGAAAATAATTTAAGTAAACAAGAAATTGAAAATATTTCAAATTCTGTTGCAAGCATTTCTATAAGTGCAAAAAAATCTAGATTTTAGTAAATGGAAATATTATATTATTTGATAATAGTTTGCTTGATAGGGTTTATGATTATTGCAAACTATGATGGTTTATACTTACATCTTTGGAAGTAAGCGAATTGTTTAATAGAAATGAAAGTGTATTTGAGCACAAAACACATACAACAAGGGCTATTTTATTTCCTCTAATACTTTGGCTTTTATTTGTAAATGTAGATTCTATTAGTTTTTGGTTAGGAATAACTTTATTTATTATTGACCTTATTGTATTAGGGATTGATGCTTTTTCAGAAAAAGATAGTAGAAAATCAATTGGAGGCTTACCAAGATGGGAATATATTTTACATCTTTTTGTAAATAGTTTTCATTTTGCATCAATCCTTTTAGTTATAGCTACAAGAATAGAAATAACTGAATTTAATATAAAAATTAATGAAACTTTAAATAATAGTTTCGGACAGCAACTAACAAAAACTATAGCAGTTAATATTATCCCTGGTGCAATTCTAATGGCTCTTACTCACCTTATATTATTGCATCCAAAAGGAATTCAAATTTGGAAATTTATTAGAAATAGAAACAAGCAAAGCAGGTAACAAAGTATAAAAATAATAGCGGGTAAAGTGCCAAATTTAAAGCAAGTATCTTTGTACAAAGTTTAGTGCTAAGCTGAAAGTAAAGAGCCTTGAAATCCGCTACTATTCTTATACAAAACGTTGCCCACAATTTAACCACCTTTTCGCTAGGACTAATAGTTATTGATTTTGATTAAATTTTATTCTTCCCGTGAAACTGAAATTCATACTCTTCTGTATTATTAAATTATATTTGCCTATTTATATTTAAATGGATTTTTCAATTTTAGGAATAACAACAATTTTTATATTATTTACTTCGTTTTTGTTAGCGTTATTTCTTTTAACAGTTAAAACATCTAACAAAAAAGCAAATACATTTTTAGGGATTTATTTTTTGGTTTTTGCAATTCATATTAGTGTTTTCTTTTACCATAAATATATTAGCCTACCACCAGATTTAGAAATGCTTCGTGACCATATTTCTTTTTTTACAAGCCCTTTGTTATTTTTATATATAATATCTTCTATATATTCAGATTTCAAATTAAAACCTAAACATCTATTACATTTATTGCCTTTTATAATCCAAATATTAATTTTTTCGCCAAGGTTTTATTTTGCAGATATAAGTACAAGAAATTTTTTACTTGAAAATTTAAACAATACTATAGAAGGAAGGTTATCTATAATTTTTGGGTTATTTATCGCTCTTTTTTATTTAGTTGCAATGTTTTTAGAATTAAGAAAATACAAACAATTACTATTAGAAAATTATTCAAATAAATCTGTTTTCAACTATAAATGGTTATATCAATTATTAGTGATATTAAGTGTTATTTATTGTTTTTCATTATTAAAACAACTTTATAAGCTATATGGAACTGATGTTGAGATTTTAAATATTTTAAGATTAACCCTTACTTTGTTTTTACTTGTTTTTTTAACTTGGATTGTTTTAAAAAGTATGTATCATCCAGACCTTTTTAGAAATATTAGTTCAGAGCATAGATTAGCAAAAAAAATTTTAATAGAAGATAACATACTCAATAAGTTAGAAAAGGATAGTAGTGAAGATGTTAATAGATTATTAGAGTTTATGGAAACCGAAGAACCTTACCTCGACGCTACTTTAACTTTACAAAAACTTGCGAATAAATTAGAATTACCAAATCGTGATGTTTCAATATTGATTAATCATAATTTGAATCAACATTTTTTCGACTTCATAAACCAATTTAGAATAAAAAAAGCGCAGAGTATTCTTCAAAATCCAAAAAACAATCAGTTAACCATACAACAAATTATGTATGATGTTGGGTTTAATTCTAAATCCTCTTTTTACACAGCTTTTAAAAAGCAAACAGGTGTAACCCCTTCTGAATATAGAAAAACCAAGGATTCGATATCGCAAACAAGCGATAATAAGGAGTAAAAAGGGTTCGACTTTACGTAGTCGAACCTTTTAAAATGATTATAAGTTTTTATTTGTGTTGAATTAAAAACACAACAATATGAAAAACTTATTTTTAACACTTTTGTCTCTATTCTTTATCTGTTCAAGTTGTAAATCTCAAAATAGAAAATCAAATAAAGTAATAGTAGACGGTAATAAATCAGTTGAGATTTATAGTGATGCAATCGGGAAAGAAATAAAGCAAATCATAGATAAAAACGCAAAAGAACTTTTAAAAGATTCTTTAATAAATTCTTTGTCTATTGGCCTATATATAAACAATGTTTCCTTTGCATTCAATTATGGAGAATTAACAAAAGGAAAAGGAGACATTCCAACAAATAAAACCATATATGAAATTGCTTCAGTTACAAAAACATTTACTGGCACATTAGCAGCAAAAGCTGTTTTGCAAGAGAAATTGAATCTAGAAGAAGATATAAGAACCTATTTATCTCAAGCATATCCTAATTTAGAATATAAAGGAAACCCCATTAAAGTTAAGCATTTACTAACTCATACTAGTGGATTACCAGGACATGTAATAGCTTTAGATACTAAAATAAATCAAAACTCAAATGAAATAGATTTTAATAAAATTGTGGTTGCTCACGAAAACAAAAAAACAAAACCCCTTTTTTTGAAAGTCTTTCCAAAATTAAACTTACTAAAAAACCAGGAACTATATTTAGTTATTCAAATGCTGGAACAAATTTAATGGGGTATATATTAGAAAAAGTATACGAAGAACCTTTTCAAAAGTTAATAATGAATGAAGTAGTCGCAAAGGCAAAAATGGAAGACACTTATTTCAATGTTCCTAGAAACAAACGAGATAGACTTGCAAATGGTTATCTATTAGGGAAACCAATGCCAGAAACTAATTTAGCCAATACGCTTTGGGGAGCAGAAGGTGCACTTAAATCTACCACTTCAGATATACTAAAATATATAAGTCATCAGTTTAAAAATGACAAAATTGTTGAAGAATCTCACAAAGAGATATTCGAAATTGATACTGATTATTGGATAGGTTATTTTTGGTGGTGTATAGAAAATCAAAATTACGATTTACACTATAGGCACGATGGCGGAATTTCTAGAGCAAAAAATGTATTAGCTATTTTCCCCGAAAATAAAATTGGTATTTCTATTTTCACTAATGAATCTTCCGTTAATGTGAATCAAAAGCTAAATGATTTGATGCATAATATTTATAACGAACTTAAAAAATAATTTACTTTTTGGAATTTAAAAACTGTGGGCAACAACGGTAGCTGATGCACAACCCCCAAATTTCAAAAAATGGAATTCATTTTAAAGCTATGTAAGGGCTTTATTTAGAACGAAGCCAAAATTTTTAACTCCTTATTTTGCTTTTTTCTGAGCTTAAAACGAAATTTATTAAGTGATATCGTACTTTTTTTAACCAAAACACAAAAGCAACCGCTTTGGCCTCAGTTTTAGTAGACTTACCCAAGAATTTTAATAGTTTTTTAATGTTGTATGCAGCCCCAGCCATGAGCATGCACTTGTTCGCCCCATCGATACCCCTAACATTTACTTTGCGCAAGCCCATATACTGCGTGAGAGTTCCAAAAACAGGCTCCACAATTTAATCTACGATAAAAGTTTTCTTGGGGTACATGCGCACTCAACTGAAAGGAAGTGAACAGTTTTTCTTGATACGTTTTTTTGACTTGCATGATTAAATATACGATTTATACATTTGAAAAACAACAACTTAACAGAAAAAAAACTCTTCTATAATGCAAAAAATAAATCGTATATTAGGGTTGTACAACAGGCACAATGGCTATAAGTAATTGCTAGTTTGAGTCTACTTACGAAAGTCCTCGCAGACTTTCTATCTGTGATTTATTTGCTAGATTAGTGCTTAAACACACCACAAATTATACACAAACACGTTGCCAGTAATTAAAAAAACGAAATGAAAAAAATGAAAAAAACTATTTACTTTTTAGCAATTTTGACAATTATAAGTTGCGAAGTAATTGAAATTAATTGTAAAGAATTTGATAAATCTAATGTCATTCTTGATTACTCAATGTTCCAAGAAGAAAATGACAATTATAATTTTATTAATCAACAAAATGACACAGTAAAATTATCTTCCTCTGGTAGATATTTTTCAGAAAGTTATATTGAAAGATGTGGAGGTTTTGCAGACCCGAATTGTGATTGCTTTAGTTCTTTTGAGGAAATATACAGAGTAAACGATTCTTTATTTTTTAGAACACAAATCACAGCTTCGATTTTGGAAGATGAATCTGAATTTATTGACATAGATTACTCTGTAAATTATTCTAGATATAGTGAAAGGAGATTAATTAATAACAAAGAAATAATAACAAATAAATTTAATGAAATTACGCAAGAGGAATTAATCCTAGATAATTATAAATTTACAAATGTTATTGAACTAAACTTGATTAAGCACGAAAGAGATAATTCTCTAATTAATCAGTTAATAATAAAGAAAAATGAAGGCTTAATAGCTTTTATGAAAGATGGAAAAATATACTTGAAGGAAAAATAACTACTGCTAACACCGGTAGCTGATGCACAACCCCTAAATTTCAAAAAAATGGAATTCATTTTAAAGCTATTTAAGGGTTGTATTTAGAACGAAGCCAAAATTTTCAACTCCTTATTTTTGTTCTTTTAGAAAGCTTACAACAAAAGATGTTAAGTAATAGTGTATAGTTTATTGTAAACATCCTCAAAAAAAGGACAATTATTAATTCGAATTTACTAACGTAAAATTCAAAGGGTGATTCTAAAAAGCAACAAAAAGTGTAATTAAGCTATACAACCAAGTAAGATTACCTGTATCTTTAAGTCATAAAACAACGAATATGGTATATTTAAAAACAGCGTAAATTCAATTTTTAACCTGTAGCCATATTTCAGGACTAAACATTAAAAGAAACTCTCAGATGAAGATTGCAATCTTGTTGTTATTATTTAGCATTTCTTCCATAACATATGGACAGAAAATAGACACTCTGACTTTTTATTCAAAAGCCTTTCAAGAAGAAAGAACTGTATATCTTCACAAACCAGAATTTTACAAATACAAATCGGATTCAGTAAAGCTTCCTGTAATCTATTTACTTGATGGACAACATGAATGGTTTGTTAACCCGATACTTTCAGACATAAAATATTTACAATATACGCATGAAATCCCCAATGCAATAGTTGCTGTTGTTCCTCATAAAAATCGGAATAAAGAATGTGGTATTGTAGATTTAAAAAGCGAATTACCACTTGATGCTTTTATAACGAACGAATTAGACAAAGAGCTATTAAAAAAGTATAACCCAAGTGATATAAAAGTAATTATTGGACACTCTTTTTCAGCATCATTTTCACTCTATTCATATTATAACCATCCAGACTACTACACTTCTGTAATAGCAAATACACCACTTGATGAATTGGAATTGTTGGTTAGCAGTTTTCAAGGGAATAATAAAATAGAAAAAAGTAAAATTTCTATAAGCATAGGTGGAATATCAGGGAACAAAGACTATTACCACCGGAAAAAATATAATGAACTAAAAGAAAAGCATCCAGACTTTTTTAATTCAATCAACATCTTTGAAGCCGATTATTCTGCACATAATGCTGTGCCAATTGTATCGACATCTACTCTTCTAACAAGAGTCTTTCAAAATTTTAGAGATAGATACACGCATATTGCAAAAGTCAATGAAGAATATAAATTGATTTCTGTACCCGAAACACCAGAAAATGAAGTTGAAAAGGTAATATCAGCATCAAAAATTGGAGCTTCTTTTTATCCACCTGAATTAGCAGAAATTAATGGAATTGCTTCAAGATACTGGAATAGCGATTATAATGATATAACTACAGAAATTTATAAATTGGGAATTAGATATTATCCTAATTATTTTGAGTTTTATTTGTCACTCTACGAACTAACTAGAGATAAGGACAAAGAAGAATCCAGAGAATACTTGGAAAAGGCAGAGTCACTTTTAAATAGGATTGAGAGTGATTGGGAAGGTAAAAAGGCAATTATTGAAGAAATAAAAGCTGAAAAAATAAAAAACGGCTGGTAACAATGGTAGCTGATGCACAACCCCCAAATTTCAAAAAACGGATTTCCTTTTAAAGCTACCTAAGGGCTTTATTTAGAACGAAGCCAAAATTTTTAACTCCTTATTTTCTTCTTTTAGAAAGCTTACAACAAAGGATGTTAAGTAATGGGGTACATTTTTTTGAACATCCCCAAAAAATAGTACAGTTATAAATTCCATTTTACGAACGTCAAATCCAAATGGTGATTCTGAAAAGCAACAAGAAATGTAATTAAATTATACAACAAAATAAGATTACCTGTACCTTTAGGCTATAAAACAACAAATATGGTATAGTTGAAATCAGCGTAAATTCAATTTTAAACTGTAGCCATATTTCAGGACTAGACATTACCTTCATATTCCATGAAAAAAAATACTTAATTTATGGAAGTGTTTTACGAAAGGATTAAATTAAAAAAGTAGTATTGACTTTTAATAATTACAAAAAGGTTACTAAGAATTCTAAGATATTGTATGAATAAAGACGACATTAAATCAAAGTTAATTAAGGAGAATTGGGACTTAATCAGTTCAACTTTTGATAAAGCACTAAAAGAGTTTAAAAAATGTAAACAAAAGGGGGGAGTTGATAACGAATGGAAATATAACACGGTAATTGACGTACTACTTGAAGAATGGAATAGAATTTATCCTAATTATGTTTTATTACCTATTCAAGAAGAATTAAGAAAATTGTTTTTCAAAGTTCAATCTAAAGAGTTTGAGACAGAAAAAAACATTTCTTCAGTGATTGATGTTTTTTGTGTTTGGTATTACAACTGCCAATATTTTTATATTTTCATAGAGCCTTTTAATTTATCGGAACAACATGAAGAAAACCCTCGTTTTGAGATAAATACTAATAATGAAAATTTATTGTTACTAGAAATATTTGCTTCGATTTGGGATGAAATAAGCTCTATTGAAGATCCAGAATCAGGTGAATTTTGGGAATTAGATTTACCTGAGTTTTATGATACAGAACTAAACCTTTTACATTTTTTTGTTTCAAAATGTTGGAATGATGTAAAAACTATAACGAAAACTACAGTTAAAGCGATTATGAATGAATCTACTGGTGCAGGTGAAATCTATTATTTAGATGAAAACAGATATTTAAAAGATGAAGATGAGTGGAAAAAACTAACTACACACAACAAAATATAAACCCCATTAAAACGGTGTTTATACAAAACGTTGTAACCAATTTCCCACATAAAGAAACTTTATTAATTTCTTAAGCTAACGAGTGAAATTTTTAGAGTAATTTTAAAGAAAAGAATTACCGTTAGTCTGAATTAAAAAATGAGCCGAATAACAATCATATTTCTTATTCTAATTTTAAATTTTTCTTGTTCTGAAAAGAATAAAAACAAAGCCTTGATAAAAGAAAACAAAATTCTAAAAACTAATATATCGGAATTGGAGAAAGAAAATGTTGAATTAAGTAAACTAAACTCGATTCTTAAATCATCGAAATCTGAAAATGTGGAAAGTAAAAACAAAGAATTAAGAAATTCTAAAGTAATAAAAAAACTCGACGAACGTTTTTCAAAAGACACGTTGGATTTAGAAAAATATGGAAACGAATACATATTTGAGAGAACTGTTGAGTTGACTAAATTAGATAATAAACTATTTGCAGAAGCTTTTGGAAATATTAGAGAGAAATTGAACTCTTTTGGATATTCGGCTTTTAGCATTTGTGACGGAGAATCTTTACCGCTTGAAATGTGTAATTGCACAGATTCAATATATATTGTTATTGAACCAGAAGAACTTGGGGAAGATTACGAATTATATAGAATTGGTTATTTCTATAATGTTGACTTAATTTCATTGGAACGAATTGAAAAAGAAGATTTTGAATTCGATTTTGAATTAACTTTTGAACATGGAAAATATCCAAGAAAGAAAGAGAAAATTAGCTTGAATAAAATGAAATTAGAAAAATACTAATGCCAACACCGGTAGCTGATGCACAACCCCCAAATTTCAAAAAACGGATTTCCTTTTAAAGCTATGTAAGGGCTTTATTTATGTAAGCTTCCCCAAAAACAGGACAGCTATAAATTCGAATTTACTAACTTTAAACTCAAACTGTCATTATGAAAAGTAGCAAATTTAGCGAGAGTCAAATCATTAAGTCGCTCTCTAAAAATTAAAAATTACGATGAAAAAGATTATAAAATTAATTGGAATAATATCTTTAATAAGCAGCTATCTAATATTGATATGGAATTTTAAGGAGTATGGATTTCGTGCAGGCTTTAATCAATTGTTTGACTACGCTTGGTTGTTCGGTGTAATCAGCCTGATTATAAACTCAATTTACGCAATATTAATTGATTTAGATAAAGTTACATTCAGTATTTTTGGAACTTGTGGATTGATATGGATAGCGCCATTTGTGATTGATATGGAATCTTTAAGTGGGTTTCCTTCACTTATAATATACCTTATAATTGGAATTCACATCCACATAAAAAAGAATAAAAACAGTGTACAACAACGGTAGCTGATGCACAACCCCTAAATTTAAAAAAAATAGAATTGATTTTAAAGCTATGTAAGGGCTTTATTTAGAACGAAGCCAAAGTTTTTAACTCCTTATTTTCTTCTTTTAGAAAGCTTACAACAAAAGATGTTAAGTAATAGGGTATAGTTTATTGTAAACACCCTCAAAAAAAGGACAATTATTAATTCGAATTGACTAACGCAAAATTCAAACTATTATCATGAAAAGCAACAAAAAATGTAATTAAGCTATACAACCAAGTAAGATTACCTGTATCTTTAAGTCATAAAACACCGAATATGGTATATTTAAAAACAGCGTAAATTCAATTTTAAACTGTAGCCATATTTCAGGACTAAACATTATGAAAAACGTATTGAAATTCATATTGATTTTACAAATTAGTTTTCTCAATGCTCAAGAAATTAAACCTAAATATCTAAAAGGTACTTGGAGATTTGAATCGGAAATTGACTTGCGAACTGAAAAAGAAAAATCTGAAGATATTGCTGTATGTATTAATTATATAAAAACTGAAAATGGTGCAACAGGGAACCCAGATTTAACTTTTAGGAAAAATAGTAAATTTAAAATGTATTTCAATAAAGATTATGTCGAAATTGGAGATTATGAAATAGATAAAAATAACACTATAATATTTTGGCGAAGATTTTCAACAAAAACATTTGAAGATATAATACTCGGAGAAGCCTTTTTAAAACAAAAAAAGATTTTCGAAAAAGAGTGTGGAAAGTTTTATTATACATATCAGAAAAAATTCAAATTAAAATATGTAAGCAAAAATAAAATTGAATTTTTCACTTATAAAGGATATAGTGTTTGGAAAAGAATAAAATAACTGTGGGCAACACGTTGTGTAATTAATGGCTGGTTCTCGCCTACTTACGAAAATCCTCTCGGATTTTCTATTCGGTTTTTATTTGCTAAATTAGGTGCCGAAACACACCACTAATCATACACAAATACGTTGGCAACAAGCTAAAACAGCCAACTGCACAAAAGCAAAGAGTGCTATCGCACACATTGCTTTTTTTTGCCAGTGCTAAAAATAAAATGAATAAATGTTACTAAACATAACTACGACACATAAACCAGCAATAGACTTAGGATATTTGTTGCATAAACATCCCGATAAATTGCAATCCATTGATTTGTCGATTGGAAAAGCACATATATTTTATCCTGAAAATTCAGATGAAAGAACTACCGCTTCCTTATTATTGGATATTGACCCAATTGATATGGTGAGAGGTGGCAGAAACTTATCAGGAAAAGGCTTTTCTCTTGGACAATACGTTAATGACAGACCTTATGTGGCTTCTTCATTTATGAGTGTTGCCATTGCTAAAGCGTTTTCAACCGCAATGAATGGTAAGTGTAGTAAAAAACCCGAATTGGTAGATATTAAAATGCCATTTGAAGTTACTATTTCAGTATTACCTGTCCCAAAAGGCGGAGAAATCCTTATTCGAAAGATGTTTGAACCTCTTGGTTATAAAGTGGTATTGGAAAGACATATTTTGGACAACAAATTCGTGAATTGGGGAGACAGTAAATATTTTACATTAAAACTAAATCACACCACTACTCTTCAAGAATTGTTGTCTCATTTATACGTAATGATTCCAGCACTGGACAATGACAAACATTATTATGTAAGTCAGAATGAGATTGATAAACTACTAGAAAAAGGAAAGGGTTGGCTATCTGACCATCCCGAAAAAGAACAAATTACAAGACGCTATCTTTTTAATCTTAACTCTCTTTCAAGACAGGCATTGGAGCGATTGAATGATGATGACGAATCAAAGGAGTTGCAGGAAGAAACAGATTTAGAGGAAGTAAAGAAAAAAGAGACTTTACATCAACAAAGATTGTCATTGGTTTTGAGTAAATTAAAAGAGTCAGGTGCTAAAAGCGTACTTGATTTAGGCTGTGGAGAAGGAAAACTCATTCGAATGTTGTTAAAGGAAAAACAATTTAGCAATATAACTGGAATGGATGTGTCTTACCAAGAATTAACAAAATGTAAAGACAGATTACATTGGGACGAAATGGCACCAAGACAAAAAGAACGAATCAATCTGTTTCAAGGTGCTTTAACCTATAAAGACAAACGATTGGAGGGATTTGATGCAGCAGCAATTGTAGAAGTAATTGAACACCTTGATGAGAATAGGTTAACATCTTTTGAACGAGTTGTATTTGAATGTGCTAAACCCAAAACAGTTGTTTTAACAACACCGAACGGTGAATACAACGTACTTTTTGAAAATATGGAAGCTGATACAATGCGACATACAGACCATAGATTTGAATGGTCAAGAACAGAATTTGAAACTTGGGCAAAAAAAGTAGCTGAAACTAATAATTATAATGTGCAATTCTTACCTATTGGCGAGGAAGACAAAAAAGTAGGAGCACCTTCACAAATGGCAATTTTTGAATATGGAAATTAAAGTACCCGAATTATCATTAGTATTACTTATTGGTGCTTCTGGTTCAGGAAAAAGCACTTTTGCTAAAACGCATTTTGGCAAACACGAAGTCGTTTCTTCTGACGTGTGTAGAGGAATTGTATCGAATGACGAGAACAGTCAGAGTGCGACAAATGATGCCTTTGATGTACTGAACTTCATTGTTGGAAAAAGACTAAAAAACGGGCATTTAACTGTTGTTGATGCTACAAACGTACAAACCGAAGCCCGAAAAGGATTAATTAATCTTGCAAGACAATATCATACCTTACCAGTTGCCATTGTTTTAGATTTACCTCAAAGAATTTGTGAAGATAGAAATGCAAGTCGAGAAGATAGAAACTTTGGAAATCATGTTATTAGACAACAAAAACAGCAACTCAAAAGGTCGATAAAAGGACTAAAAAGAGAAGGCTTCAGAAAGATATACGTTTTAAAAAGTGAAGAAGAAGTCGATTCCGTAACTGGAATCGTTAGAGAAAAACTCTACAACGATAAAAAAGAACTTCACGGACCTTTTGACATTATTGGAGATATTCACGGTTGCTATGATGAAACAATTTCACTCTTAAAAAAACTCGGGTATATCATTAATTCAGTGGATAATGATGGAAACAATTACGGATTAGAAATAAAACATCCTGAAAATAGACAAGTGATATTTTTAGGTGACTTAGTGGATAGAGGTCCGAATTCGCCAGCGGTTCTAAAATTAGTAATGAGTATGGTTAGAAGCGGTTCAGCTCTTTGCGTTCCTGGAAATCACGACCTAAAACTTCAAAAGAAATTAAACGGAAAAAATGTTCAGTTGAAACACGGTTTAGCTGAGACAATGGAACAATTGGAAAACGAGTCGCCTGAGTTTATAGCAGATGTTAAAGAGTTTTTATACAGCCTAATTAGTCACTATATTTTAGATGATGGTAAGTTAGCTGTTGCACACGCTGGTATAAAAGAAGAAATGCAAGGGAGAGGCTCTGGTGCAGTTAGGTCATTTTGTTTATATGGAGAAACTACGGGAGAAATTGACGAATTCGGTTTACCTGTCAGGTATAATTGGGCTTCTGAATATAGAGGTAAAGCCAAAGTTATTTATGGACACACACCTGTTCCAAAAGCAGAATGGCTTAATAAAACTATTGATATTGACACAGGTTGCGTATTCGGTGGAGAACTTACAGCCTTACGTTATCCCGAAGAAGAATTAGTTTCTGTTAAAGCAGCCAAAGTATATTCAGAACCTATAAAACCATTGGAATTAGAAGTAGAATCTAACCTAAGTCATCAACAAGAATATGATGATTTATTGAATATTGATGATGTTATAGGAAAACGAATCGTGCAAACACGCCTGCGAAATAATTTGACCATCAGAGAAGAAAACTCTATTGCAGCATTAGAAGTAATGAGTCGTTTTGCCATCAATCCTAAATGGCTCATTTATTTGCCACCAACAATGTCACCGTGTGCCACAAGTGAATTACCGAATTACTTGGAGCATCCAGAGCAAGCTATTAACTATTACAGGAAAAGAGGAGTTGAAAAAATAGTTTGTGAAGAAAAGCATATGGGTTCACGAGTCATTTTAGTGCTTTGTAAAGATGAAGAGACGGTTTTAAATCGTTTTGGAATAGAAAATGAGAGAATTGGAATTTGTTATACAAGAACTGGACGAAACTTTTTTAATGATAGTACCATAGAAAAAGAATTTTTGAGCAGAGTTCAAATTGCATTAACCAAATCTGGGTTTTGGGATAAATTTAAGACTGATTGGGTATGTTTAGATGCAGAATTAATGCCTTGGTCTTCAAAAGCCCAGTCGTTATTACAAGACCAATATGCCTCCGTTGGTTCTTCTGCCAAAAACTCGTTAACAGCGGTTGAGCAAGTACTACAGAAGACAAAAAACAGAGGAATTAAAGATATTGAAACTATTTTAGATAAATTTAGCTACAAGAAAAAAGCGGTTTCTAAATTCATTGATGCTTATAGAAATTATTGTTGGGATGTTAATTCTGTGGATGATTACAAATTAGCACCATTTCATATTCTTGCGACGGAAGGAGCTGTACACATTGATAAAGACCATCACTGGCATATGGAAAACATCAAAGAAGTTTGCCTTGCTGATGAAAAAATATTCAGAATTACACCTTACAAAGTTGTTGAGACAAACGACAAAGAGAGCGTGCAGAAAGCCATTGATTGGTGGACAGAGATGACAGAAAAAGGTGGAGAAGGAATGGTCGTTAAATCTTTTGATTTCATTTCATATGGTAAAGAAGGGCTATTACAACCTGCCGTTAAATGTAGAGGAAGTGAGTATCTAAGAATAATTTATGGACCAGAATATGACTTACCAGAGAATATGCAAAGACTTAAAAGCAGAGGACTGTCAAGAAAGCGTTCTTTGGCTTTGAGAGAATTTGCATTAGGAGTAGAAGGACTGGAAAGGTTTGTAAGAAAAGAACCTTTAAGAAGAATACACGAAAGTGTTTTTGGAGTATTAGCATTGGAGAGTGAAGATGTTGACCCAAGATTATAACAGCCAACGCAATTTACAGCACATTGCAATCCTCGTTCCTGCGGTTGCAAAGAGCTGTATGACAATGCTGAAAGAAACAAATGAAAAGGAAAGCCAGCAGAGAACACTGTATATGAAATCATAACCGCCTATCGGCAGGCTACACTTCATATACTCACCGTTGGCAACAATCTGGAAAAACTGAACAAAAAGATGAAATTTAGAAAAGCGACAAGAAATGATGTTGCAATAATTGTGGAAATGATTGCGGATGACGAACTTGGGAAAACCAGAGAAAATTTTCAGGTACCATTACCGAACGAATATCTTAACGCTTTTGAAAAAATAAACGCTGACCAAAATCAAGAACTAATTGTTGTCGAAAATGTAAACTCAGAAATTATTGGAACTTTACAGTTGTCCTTTATCCAATATCTCACCTATCGAGGCGGAATAAGAGCACAGATAGAAGCTGTTAGGATCAGAAAAGACAAAAGAGGCCTCGGAATTGGAAAAACAATGTTTGAATGGGCAATTAATAGAGCAAAAGAACGGAATGCTCATTTACTACAATTAACGACTGACAAAAAAAGAACAAAGGCAATTAAATTTTACGAAGGTTTGGGATTTAAAGCAACTCACGAAGGAATGAAAATACACTTTAAATAAAAAAGCTAGTTGCCAACACCGTATAAAAATAATTGCTAAATTAGTGCTTAACTGAAGGGCGTTGCACTTTTGTTACCTCTGATTTTCCTGCGGAAAATCCTCGCTCATAAAACCGCAACTATCTTTATACCAAACGTTGGCTGTAATTAAAACAATCTTTAGTAAAAATCTAATCGTTTAAAGTCACCTAAATTGATTGTCTAGTTCATGTCGTATTGATGTCATGCTTGGGTCAGGTAGCTGACAATAACAAACTATCTTCAAACATTACCTTTGCACCGAAATCAAAAAATTATTAGAAATGAATTCAAACAAAAGAAATCTAAGAGATATCAAAAAAATGAGATTAGAACGTCATTGGTCTCAGGAACAATTGGCTGAAATGAGCGGATTAAGTGTCCGAACCATTCAAAGAATTGAAAATGGTGAAAATGCAGGACTAGAATCTTTAAAATCATTAGCAGCTGTTTTTGAAACCAACATTGAAGATTCGAATAAAAAAACAGAATTAGAACAGGTTAGAAAAGAGGAAGCCTATATTCAAAAATTAAAAGGGTTTTATAAACTTTTTGGTTTAGCAGTATTGAATTTGATTTTCTTCTTTTTTATTGCGATTAATGATTCAGATTCAGAAGGTTGGTACGTGTTTTTATATATGCTCATTTCTTGGATTGCTTTCTTAGGAATTTATTCCTTCATTAGTTTTGATTTTTTCGGGGAGGAATGGAAAAACAAAATGATTAAAAAGAAATTTGGTAATAAAAAATAACTACAGCCAACAATGGTAGCTGATACACAACCCCCAAATTTCAAAAAAATAGAATTCATTTTAAAGCTATGTAAGGGTTGTATTTAGAACGAAGCCAAAATTTAACTCCTTATTTTCTTCTTTTAGAAAGCTTACAACAAAAGATGTTAAGTAATAGGGTACATTTTTAACCAAAACACACAAGCAGCTGCTTTGGCCTCAGTTTTAGTAGGTTTACCCAAGAATTTTAATAGTTTTTTAATGTTGTATGCAGCCCCCGCCATGAGCATGTACGTATTCGCCCCATCAATACCTCTAACATTTACTTTGCGCAAGCCCATATACTGCGTGAGAGTTCCAAAAACAGGCTCCACCTGGCTCTGCAGTATCCCCTTGGAACGTTTGCCTAAAAGAGTGAACATCCCCCAAAAACAGGACAGTTATAAATTTCAATTTTCGAACGTGAAATTCAAAGGGTGATTTTGAAAAGCAACAAAAAGTGTAATTAAGCTATACAAACAAATAAGATTACCTGTATCTTTAGGCTATGAAACACCGAATATGGTATATTTAAAAACAGCGTAAATTCAATTTTTAACCTGTAGCCATATTTCAGGAATAGACAGGTGATAGGGCAGCCGAAATACAGCTGCATATCGACAAACACAAAAAGCACCAACAAAAGTATAAAGCTATCCAAAAGCAATTAAAGCAGGACGAATCCTATGAAAACCCTCAAATATCCACCAGCGATCCCGATAGCAGACATCAAATTATCAGGGGCGCCCATTACCGAAATATGTTACACCGCACAAACAACTGTTGATGATAAGTACAAACTACTTGTGGATTTTAAAGTAACCAACGAAAACGACAAAAAAGCCATGGGCAACATGCTTCAAAGGGCTAAAACCATCCTCAGACCATCACACCTAATAACAGCGCTCTACGACAAAGGATATCATACCGGAAGCGAGTTTTATTGTGCAGAGAAATTAGGCATACACACTCTAGTAGCCATACCCGCTATTGGTAAAAGCAGCCAAGCACCAGATTCAAAATATAACCTTGAAAACTTTACATACCACAAATCATCAGACATCTACACTTGCCCTGAGCAACATACCCTAACAAGCAATGGCAGTTGGTATAAAGGAAGAAACTATTAAACAATACAAAACTAAAGCCTGTAAAAGCTGCCCAGTAAGAACGCTATGCACCACAGCAAAAATCAATGGTAAGATTATACAACGCAGTGAATATGCTCCCTATATAGAAAACAATGCCAAACGAATTAAAACTAGTGGAGAACTGTACAAAAAGAGGCAAGCTCTGGTAGAGCACCCCTTTGGAACCATAAAGCGACAATGGGGATTTGACCATATCATGACCAAGAAGGGAAAGGAAAGGAAAGCGCTAGTGCCGATGTTGGGCTTATAGCCTTAGCCTATAACCTGAGAAGAATAATCAATATCATGGGATTCAGTACCCTTACAAAAGAGGTATATTGTCTTGTTAAAACACATTTTGCCGTTATTGTAAGCCTATTTGGGGCTATATACCTTAAAATAAAAGCTTTACAAACTCAAAAGATACATTTTGAAACAATTCAAGAACCAAACCTTTTTACTAAAAAAATGACGCATTTACCTAAAAAATCAATCATTTATGCTACTTTTGAGACAGACTGACGTTATGTGCAAGCGAAAAAAAAGAAACTGTAACAATAACCCATTTTTTTAATCTTTAGAAGAAACCATAAAAACAAATGAGAAAATTAGCTTTAATACTAATCATAGTAATTTCTTTTTCATCGTGTAATCAAAATAAAAAAAACACCGACAATCCAATAAGTGAAAACCAAATTGTAATGAATTCTTTAACAGCTGAATTGGATTCTATTCAAAAAAATGGACTAATAAATGGATTTGCAGTTGCAATGGTCGACCAAAACGGAGCACTCTATGAAAAAGGCTTTGGATTAGCTAATATTGAGACAAAAGAGAAGTATACAGAAAACACAATACAGCACATTGCTTCGGTTTCTAAAACGTTAATTGGTATAGCCTTAATGAAAGCTAAAGAAATGGGGAAATTAAATTTAGATGACCCGATTCAGAACTATTTGCCTTTTAAGGTAATAAACCCAAATTATCCTAATGAAACAATTACTATAAGACAATTAGCTACTCATACTTCTGGTATTAATGATACTGACGAGCAATATATGGAAAGAGCTTGGATTCTTACAAAAGACCAAGACTTAACAAAAGTTAGTTCAGATTATCCCGCTCAAAAATTAAATCCATATGAACTAAACATACCAATGGAAAAATATTTAAAAGGATATTTGGAAATAAATGGAGCATATTACCAAGATGACAATTACATAAACTTCAAACCAGGAGAGCGATATAACTATTCAAACATAGGGGCTACTTTATGTGCATTAGTCATCGAAAAAGCAACAGGTCAAGCGTTTGATTCATTTACTGAAGAACACATCTTAAAACCATTGAGTATGAATTCATCTGGTTGGTCATTAGAAGATGTGGATATAAAAAAGCATTCAAGGTTATACAGAAACGATAACTCTCTTTTACCTTTCTACACCGCTATAACGTATCCCGATGGAATGTTAATTTCATCAAGTAGTGATATGGCAAAGTATCTAGTTGAATTGATTAAGGGTTATTCGGGAGAAGGTACATTACTTTCAAAAGAAAGTTATAAAGAACTTTTTACAGAACAACTTAGTGATAACAATTTTGCAGAAGGTGAACGTAACGCAGATCATCCTTATGATGGAGACTATAATCCTGCAATTTTTATAGGATATAGCGCATTCGGTTTTGTTGGTCACTCAGGTGGTGACGCTGGAGTTGCTACTTGGATGTATTTTGACAAAGAAAAAAAGACTGGAAGATACATTGTAATTAACTGTGATATGGGAAATGACGAAAGAGCTAGAGAATTAGAATATTACGCAGTTTGGGATAAAATGAATGAATATTTTGATAAACTGAACGTAGAAAAGCCAGCACATAACAACGGTAGCTGATGCATAACCCCTAAATTTAAAAAAAGTGGAATTCATTTTAAAGCTATGTAAGGGTTGTATTTAGAATTAAGCCAAAATTTTTAACTCCTTATTTTGCTTTTTTCTGAGCTTAAAACGAAATTTATTAAGTGATATCGTACTTTTTTTAACCAAAACACAAAAGCAACCGCTTTGGCCTCAGTTTTAGTAGACTTACCCAAGAATTTTAATAGTTTTTTAATGTTGTATGCAGCCCCAGCCATGAGCATGCACTTGTTCGCCCCATCGACACCCCTAACATTGACCTTGCGCAAGCCCACATACTGTGTAAGAGTTCCAAAAACAGGCTCCACAATTTAATCTACGATAAAAGTTTTCTTGCGGTACATGTGCACTCAACTGAAAGGAAGTGAACAGTTTTTCTTGATACGTTTTTTTGACTTGTATGATTAAATATACAATTTATATAATTAACATACAGCAACTTAACATAAAAAAAACCTTTTATATTGCAAAAAAAATAAATCGTATATTGGGGTTGTGCAACAGGCACAACGGCTAAAAAATCATAGCTGCCCTGCGGGAAAGCAACGCTTTTTAGCCGGAACGTTGGCAGAAATACAAAAACTGAGATGGATGAAATAATTTACTTTTTTGGAGGGATTGCTTTTTACTTCCTATTGGACCTTCTTAAAGCATACTATAAGAAGAAAATAGAGAATGAAGCGACTACCGAAGACCTTCCTTTAATGACTAAAGTTTCTGAAGACGTTAAACAGGAGTTTAGAAAGGAACTTTCCGATATAAACGCTCAACTCTCTATTCTTACCAACCAAAGTTCAATAGTTGATGAGAAATCTATTCAAGTGCTTAATAGTTTCTTCGAAAGATGTTTAGAAATTAAAGACTTACATTCTCAGAGTTTTGGTGGCTTTGCAGGAAAAGATTTAGCTCAAAATTTGGTTGACTACCAAATTGAAGTGGAAAAGGCTCATAGAAAGCTCTATTCAGACTATCATAACCTTGTATTGTTTCATATTAAAAACAAAGAAATAGTTGAAAATGCCAATGATATTGTCGCAAGTAATCATTTAATTAAATCGACTTTCAAGAAACATTTTGGAAGAATTAAAATGTCGATTATTAAAGAAGCGGAAAGTATAAATAGTTCTAAATACAAGGAAGCAGTTGATAAAACAGATAAGACTACAAAAGACTATTATGATGACCAAAGACCGAATTTTGACTTATTTAATAAAAACTTCAATAGTCTTTTAAAGTCATTAAGTAAATATTTCTCGGAATACGGACTAAATTATGATTACGAAGAATTAAAAAAATAAAAGTACTTCTGCCAACAATGGTAGCTGATGCACAACCCATTAATTTTAAAAAAATGGAATTCATTTTAAAGCTATGTAAGAGCTTTATTTAGAACGAAGCCAAAATTTTAATTCCTGATTTTTGTTCTTTTAGAAAACTTACAACAAAAGATGTTAAGTAATAGGGTACATTTTTTTGAACATCCACAAAAAATGTAGGCTTCCCCAAAAATGTAGGCTTCCCAAAAAATAGTACAGTTATAAACTCCAATTTACTAACGTAAAATTCAAACTATTATCATGAAAAGCAACAAAAATGTAATTAAGCTATACAATCCAATAATATTACCTGTATCTTTAGACTATAAAACACCGAATATGGTATATTTAAAAACAGCGTAAAATCAATTTTTAAACTGTATCCATATTTCAGGACTAGAGATAATAAAACATGGCATCACAAAAAAGGAAAATCGCAATTATAGGCTTGGGCCCCAGAGGTGGATATGCTTGTGAAAGGTTCATGGTAGCCTTAGCAAGAAAAAACCATCTTACCAACATTCATATATCGTTATTTGAGCAAACAGGTGATTTTGGCAACGGACAGGTTTATGATGTACACCAGAATGCATCGAATTGGATAAACATTACAGAACGCGTGTTAAATTTGAATGAACGTGAGCCAATCGAAACAGATTCGCTGAATATAGAGTCTTTTCCGTCATACAAGGAATGGGCGTCTAAAGATTATTCCATCATCTCTGAAGAAAGTCCAGACACCTATCCGCCACGTTCCAAAATAGGAAAGTTTTTATCTCAACGCTTGCAATCACTTCTTACGCCTTTGGTACAATCAGGTATAGCTTCCTTACATCAAGAGTGTGTGCAAGAAGTCCAATGGTTGGATGATGGTAAATTAGTCATAAATACCCATAAAACTACACACAAAGATTTTGATGAAATTTTATTGACCATCGGGCATCAGCCCACAAAACTTTCTAAACAAATACAAGACTGGGAAAAGTTTGTTTCCGCCAAAAAAGACATTTACTTATTTAAATCTCCTTATCCCATAAGTAGCTTTTTACAGCACAAAAGTCTGGAAGAAAACAGCACTATTGGAATTCGTGGATTTGGCTTAGCCATGATTGATGTTACAAGAGCCATTGCCAATAAGTTTGGCGAGTTTGTTACCACAAATGAAAAGACTAAAGCGTGTGAATTTGAAACTGAACGACCTCTTAAAAATTTACTTGTTCCGTTTTCACTCGACGGATTGCCTCCAGTGCCAAAACCGTTGAACGCACACATAGACAATTGGTTTACGCCTTCTCAAAAATCGCTTACTGCTTTTGAGGAGCAAATTGGAGACAAGGAAAATCAAAAAGCAGCAAAAAGTCCTCAATTTCTTATAGATGCGTTTGCTCCTATAGCCTCTACTATTTATAGCAACCTGCCGAACACCCAAAATACCTTCAGTAAAAAGGAAATTGAACAGGCTATCGATTTATGGTTAAAAGACCAGACTTATGAGCACCCCTTATTCCTTTCTACCAAGCAGTCTGCCGAACAGAGTATGCAAGATTACGTAGGAATGGCTATTGGAGAAAAATCAATTAGCTTAGATTTTTGCATAGGTCAAGTATGGCGACATTGCCAACCATCTATTTATAAAGCCCTTTCTTTCAATGAGTGTTCAAACAAAGTTTTTGCTGAAATCATAAAACTGGACGAATCGACGAAAAGATACTCGTATGGTCCACCAGTTGAAAGCATTCAACAATTAATAGCACTTTCAAATAGTGGGGTTCTAAATTTAGATTTTGTCTGTGATCCAACGATCGATTTAATTGACGAAGGATGGCAGTTCACTGATGATAAAAAAACCATCACTGTTAATTTGATGATTGATTCAGTTTTAGATTCACCAAAAATTAGAGCGGTGCGATCAACACTTATTCAAAATTTACTTTCGGATAACTTAATGCAAGCAGTTCATGATGACTTTGGTGTGGTTACGGACGAAAATGGATATTTAGTTTCAGACGATATCAACAGAAAAATCCCCATAGCCTTGCTCGGACGATTGGCGAAAGGAACCATTATTGGCGTTGATGCTATTTTAGAATGTTTTGGTACTCGACCCCGACAATGGGCAATACAAGCAGCAAAAAATCATGAGGTTTTTTTAAATCAAAATTCAAATTAAACTATAAAAAAGCTTTTCGCTTGTGACTTTCAAGACTAGATTAAATTTATTTGTGTTTCTAAAATTACTCCTACTTCGTGCTATCAACATGACGCACTATGGATTTTTGTCAATTCAACAGAGCATTTTAGAAAGAATAACGTAAAATAACGTGAGTTCGGGATATCATTATATTGATTTTTAGCAAGTTCAATTTGATACTTATGCCGAACTCACGTTAGAATAAGTTTACGCGAGATATATAATAATGTGTTTTATTGATAATCAGCAGGTAACTTTCTTGCTTTCGTTAACTGCTCAAATACGTACCCTAGTTGTAATAATTCTTTTTCTGTAAATGGTTTCCCTATAAAAGTTAAACTAACAGGTTCTCCTGATTTTTTATAACCCATAGGGACAGTTAGTGTTGGGTATTTCGCTACTGCTGCAATACCAGAGTGGTAATTGTTAATAGACAGAATGACATCTAAGTTCTGAGCCTCCAAATCTTGTAAAAACTTCTTCCCATTAAAAGCTAAGCTATCTTTTACAATCTCTAATTGCGCCAAACTGGTCGTATCTTTTACAATTCCTTCAAATAATTGTTGTCCGTAAGGAGCTCTTTTGATACTATCTTTTTCGTTAAAACTAACAACATCTTCCACCTTTTTTACCGTAAGATTTTTATTTCCATAGGTTGATAGATATTTAGGTAAATCGTATTTCATATCGATATTCAACAATGTAATAAAACCATCAAACGATATTTCTGGGGGTGTAATTTCTATGATTTCTGCACCTGCTTCTCGAAGTTTTTCTATACTTGCTCTATAGATAGTATCTTTTAAAAGTGGTTTTAAAGCACCAATTCTTTTTTCTTTTATATTGTAATTTTCTTCGAGCAAAGCTTTAGGGTTAAAACCTTCTATTTTTAAAGAGGCTGCATCTTTCTCGTCCTTCCCCAACATGGCTTCATACAAAATTGCAGTATCAACAATACTTTTGGTCATCGGACCTGGGGTATCTAAAGTACTTGAAATCGGCACGATTCCAGAACGACTTAACACTCCAATGGTAGGCTTTAAACCAACTAATGAGTTCTGACTCGATGGTGATGTGATAGAGCCCGCGGTTTCTGTACCCACAGCAGCAGCAGCATAATTTGCAGCAATCGAAACCCCGCTTCCTGAACTGGAACCTCCTGTTTCAAAAACTTTTCTTCCGTAAGGATTTAAGGTCTGCCCTCCTATTGCGCTATACCCTAACGGACATCCTTCACAAAAGAAATACGCCCATTCACTTAAATTTACTTTTCCTAAGATTAGTGCGCCTGCATCTTTTAATTTTGTAACGATAAAAGTGTCTTTATCGGTCGAGTTGTTTTGTAAGGCTACAGCTCCTGCGGTAGTTACCATTCCTGCTGCATCGATATTGTCTTTTATCAAAATTGGAATTCCGTTCAGAGAGAACGCTCCTACTTCTTTTACTTCTTTATCTTTTGCTCTTGCTTCTTTTAAAACATTTGGATTGAGTGCTATAATTGCATTCAAATAGTGTGTGCTATCACTTTCAAACTTTCGTATTCTATACAAATAGAATAAGGTTAGTTTTTCGTAGGTTAGTTTTTTTGTTGAAATACTTTGTTGAATGGCGGGAATATTTTTTTCTAAAATGAGTGGCTTTAATTGGTTGTATTCTTTTTCTGAAAATTTCGATAGTTCCTCTTCAAAAGGCTGAAACTGCTCGTTTAAATCTGAGTATTTCGATTGTAGTAATTTGAATTGCATTCGCTTGTTTTCATGCGTTTGCTGTTGTTCTATTTCAGCAGTCTCATCGTATTTTTTGAAGTAGTTCTTTGCTGATGGAGTTTGTTTACAGGAAAAAATGAATAGCGTCGTTACGAATACCAGTATTATTTTTCTCATTTTGCTTAGTTATTAAATACTCAAATGTACTTATTTAAAAACAAAAAACTCCCAAAATGGGAGTTTTCGATATATGTTTACTTCTTGTATTACTTAAAAAATGAATCTACAAACTCGTGTTTGTTAAATACTTGTAAATCGTCGATTCCTTCTCCTACGCCTATATATTTTACAGGAATTTGAAATTGGTCAGATATACCAATGACCACGCCTCCTTTTGCCGTACCGTCTAATTTGGTTACTGCCAATGAGGTAACTTCGGTTGCTTTGGTAAATTGTTTGGCTTGCTCAAAGGCGTTTTGCCCTGTTGAACCGTCTAATACTAACAATACATCGTGTGGTGCATCAGGTACTACTTTTTGCATGACACGTTTAATTTTGGTCAACTCATTCATTAAATTTACCTTATTATGTAAACGTCCTGCCGTATCGATGATAATAACATCGGCATCTTGACTTACTCCTGACTTCACGGTATCAAATGCCACAGAGGCTGGGTCTGACCCCATTTCTTGACGTACAATCGGCACTTCTGTTCTATCTGCCCAAACTTGTAATTGATCTATGGCTGCTGCTCTAAATGTATCTGCAGCTCCTAACACGACTTTTAAGCCTTTCTTTTTAAATTGTGAGGCTAGTTTACCTATTGTAGTGGTTTTTCCCACTCCGTTTACTCCTACCACCATTAACACATAAGGTTTGGTCGTTACTGGAATGGTAAAATCGGTTTCATCGCCTGTATTGGTTTCTGATAATAAACCTGCAATTTCTTCGCGTAAAATTTGATTGAGTTCTTCGGTGCCTAGATACTTATCGCGTGCTACGCGTTCTTCAATTCTATCGATAATTTTTAGCGTTGTTTCTACTCCTACATCAGACGACACCAATACTTCTTCTAAATTGTCTAACACATCATCGTCAACCTTTGCCTTTCCTGCAACTGCTTTTGATAATTTAGAGAAAAAACTCGATTTGGTTTTTTCTAATCCTTTATCTAAGGTTTCCTTTTTCTCTTTAGAGAAGATGTTCTTTAAAAAACTCATGCTTAAATTTTATATCGCTTACATAGGTTAAAAACCATACCGTTTGTATGGATACGGTCAAATTGTCATTACTCTTGCGTTAGGGATTGAGGCATTTGTTGGAGCTCTCCCGATACTTCGGGAAGCGACTGCCGAAAGCCCGACCCGCTAGGGTAACGCCCAAATCTTTACGTTGTACTAAAAACTTGAGATTGTCAAATATAAAAAAAGCTACTCTCAAATGAAAGTAGCTTTTCTTTAAACTGTATACAAGAATTACTTTTTTGCTAAAAAGTCATTCACGCTATCTGGATCCATAATAGCTTCAACAAAAGTGTAAGCTCCAGACTTAGGAGACTTTACCATTTTGATAGCTTTGGTTAATCTTTTCGAACCTGTTTGTAACGATGCTACTGATTTCTTTGCCATTTTATATTAAAGTTTACGCCGTAGCTTATTATTTAATTTCTTTATGAACTGTCATTTTCTTTAAGATTGGATTAAATTTCTTTAATTCCATTCTATCAGGAGTATTCTTTTTGTTCTTTGTTGTAATATAACGAGAAGTTCCTGGTTGCCCAGAAGCTTTGTGCTCTGTACACTCTAAAATTACTTGAACTCTGTTTCCTTTTTTTGCCATCTCTCTAAAATTTTATCTACGTAAGGAATTATTTAGTTAAGAAACCTTTTTCTCTTGCTTCTTTAATAACCGCAGAGATTCCTTTTTTATTAATATTTTTTAATGCAGAAGCAGATACTTTTAAAGTTACCCATTTATCTTCTTCTGGAATATAGAAACGCTTGGTCATTAAATTAGCGTTAAATCTTCTTTTAGTTCTATTTAAAGCGTGAGATACGTTATTACCTACCATCGCTTTTTTTCCTGTTAATTCACAAACTCTAGACATCTTCTTGACAGTTTTTAGTGTTATTTCTAAACGAGGTGCAAATTTATGCATTTTAATTTATTGCACAAAAATATTCTCGATTAAATTTTAAATTATTTTAATCATTCATAACTTAGGTTCAGCATCTAACCTATATGGAAGCGTAACGGCGGCAAAAATACTAATTTATTTTAATATGGCAGCTCGTAATAATTCTAAAGATTTGGTTACGGTTCTGTTTATTACTTTCTCTCTTGGCTTGCCAAAATTGAACTCGTGTACTGCCACTCCTTTTTTGCTAGCAATAGCAATATACACCAAGCCTACACTTTTATCGTTATGGTCGGTAGTGGGGCCTGCATTTCCTGTTACAGCTATCGCATAATCTGTTTGCAATTGCTCTAAACATCCGGTTGCCATTGCCGATGCTACTTCTTTACTTACCACTGTAAACTGCTTAATTGTTTCTTCGGAAACTCCTAGCAGTTGTTGTTTTAAAGCGGCTGTATAGGTTACGAATCCGCCCGCAAAATAGCTTGATGCTCCTGGAACAGAGACAAAAGTTGATGCTATTTTTCCTCCTGTTAAACTTTCGGCAGTTGCAACCGTTTTTTTATGTTGTTTTAACAGCTTACCTACTTCTTTTTCTAAGGATGTTTCGTTATCGTCTCCAACAATAATCTCTGGAAGCAAGGTATACAATTCAGAAACTTGCTTTTCTATCTCTTTTGCCAATAGTTCTTTATCATCTCCTTTAGCAGATAATCGTAAGCGAACTCTTCCGAAAGATGGTAAATAGGCTAATTTTATGAAATCAGGCAAGTTATCTTCCCAATCAGAAATTCTTTCTGCAATGATGGTTTCGCCTGTACCCACCGTCATAATGGTTCGATGCAAAATAAATGGCAGTTTAAAAGTAGCTTGAAGTTTTGGCAATACCTCGTACTTCATTAAGCCTTTCATTTCATAAGGTACGCCTGGTAATGATACAAAAACCGTATTATTTTCGTAAAACCACATTCCTGGCGCGGTTCCTAAACGGTTCATCAACAAGGTGGCTTTGGAAGGTAGTTGCGCTTGATATTTCTGAATTTCGTTGAATGGGTGATTGACTTTTTTGAATATGTATTTAATATTCTCAATTACTTCTGGGTACTCAACAATTTTATCGTCTTTAAAATACTCTGCAATTGTTTTTTTTGTAATATCGTCTTTGGTAGGCCCTAACCCCCCTGTAACAATAACGATATCTGCTCTACTTTCTGCTTCTTTTAACGCATTTAAAATATGTTGCTTTTCGTCTTGTATGGATGATATTTGATAGACTGAAACACCTATTTTATTGAGTTCTTGACCAATCCATTGGGAGTTCGTATCTACAATTTGTCCGATAAGAATTTCATCGCCTATCGTAATAATTTCTGCATTCATTTCTTTGTTGGTTTGAAAGTTGGTAATGTATGAAAGTTGGAAAGTTGGAAAGTTGAAAAGTTAATCAAGCTACCTAACTGAAAACTTACAATCTAAACATCTAAACATCTAAACATCTAAACATCTAAACATCTAAACATCTAAACAAAACTACTTTACTTTAATTTGAAAAGCTTGCCTTCCTTCAATAGTTCCTGTTAACACATCATTTTCTGCCACTTTTCCAACTCCTGCGGGTGTTCCGGTAAAAATAATATCGCCTTTTTTCAACGTAAAATATTGCGATACATAACTAATCAATTCATCAATTTTCCATAGCATACTTGAAGTATTTCCGTCTTGCACTACCTCATCGTTCTTCTGTAATTGAAACGATACATTTTCTAAGTCAAAATCTTCCTTTGGAAAAAACTCTCCCACAATAGCACTGCCATCAAAAGCTTTGGCTTTTTCCCAAGGCAATCCTTTTTCTTTACATTGTGCTTGTACATCGCGTGCTGTAAAATCGATTCCCAGCCCCACAGTGTCATAATATTTGTGGGCAAATTTTGGAGAAATATGTTTTCCAACTTTGTTTATTTTAACCAATATTTCTACCTCGTAATGGATATCATTTGAAAATGGTGGAATAAAAAATGGCATTTTTTTAGGAAGAATCGCCGAGTCTGGCTTTAAGAAAACTACCGGATTTTCTGGTCTTTCATTCGCTAATTCTTCAATATGTTTTGCGTAATTACGCCCGATACAAATTATTTTCATAATCCCCTTTTAATTTCCCCAAGGGGGAAAAATTATACTCTTTTATTTTTATAATTTTCTCAAACTCATTCCCTTCCTTTGGGAGGGTTAGGGTGAGCCTTTAAGGTATCCACGTTTTTGGAAAGTTTGGTTTGCGTTTCTCTAAGAACGCATCACGTCCTTCTTTCGCCTCATCGGTCATATATGCCAAACGGGTTACTTCTCCTGCAAATACTTGTTGCCCTACCATTCCATCGTCCGTTAAATTCATAGCGAACTTTAACATTTTAATAGAAGTGGGTGATTTTGCCAAGATTTCTTGTGCCCAATCAAACGCAGTTTGTTCTAATTCGTCGTGAGGAATTACGGCATTCACCATTCCCATTTCATAGGCTTCTTGTGCTGAGTAATTTCTTCCTAAGAAAAAGATTTCACGTGCTTTTTTTTGCCCTACCATTTTCGCTAAATAAGCCGATCCATACCCTGCGTCAAATGATGTAACATCGGCATCGGTTTGTTTAAAAATAGCATGTTCTTTACTTGCCAAGGTTAAATCGCAAGTTACGTGTAAGCTGTGTCCGCCACCTACTGCCCAACCTGGCACTACACAGATGACTGCTTTTGGCATAAAGCGGATTAAACGTTGTACTTCTAAAATATTCAATCGGTGGTACCCATCGTCTCCTACATATCCTTGATGTCCACGTGCATTTTGATCTCCACCAGAACAGAAACTCCAAACCCCATCTTTTGTCGATGGTCCTTCAGCAGACAATAATACAACTCCTATATTGGTGTCTTCATGTGCATCGTGAAATGCGTCTAATAACTCTGAAGTAGTTTTGGGTCGAAACGCATTACGTACATTAGGTCTATTAAATGCTATTCTTGCAACGTTGTGTGACTTTTTATAGGTAATATCTTCGTACTCTTTGGCAACTTTCCAGTCTGGTTGTATCATAATTTTAAATTATTGTCGTTATTTACTTGTACAAAAATAACATAATAACTTTATTTTTCTTTTCTATATTTGAATGATCTAATTTACCCCTAATATGAAACAAGTATATTTATTTATTGGTCTGTTATTAATTAGCGCCAATCTTTTTTCTCAAAAAATTATTACTCAAAAAGTAAACTCGAAAGAATTGAAAGGAGATAGAGGTGTTAAAATCTATCTTCCTAAAAACTATGAATCAGATTTAACGACCAATTATCCTGTTGCTATTGTTTTAGGCGACGAGTATCTTTTCGATTTATATGTAGGAAATGCAAAATTGTATGCCAATGTTGATAAGGCTCCAAGGCAAATTGTGGTAGGAATTGATATGAAAGCTACCTATGCCAAAGATGTTTCAGTGATACCTGCTAACAACTCCTTGACAAGTGTTGGACTTCATTTTTTTAACTTTATTAAACATGAGTTGATTCCTTTTATGGAGGGGAATTTTAGAACTTCTCCTTTTATGACCATTGTGGGTGAAGGGGAAGGAGCTAATTTTGTTACACACTATTTAAAAGATGCGGAGCCTATTTTTAACTCCTATATTTGTATTACCCCAGAGTTTCCGCAGTTTGCTCCAAACATTATAGAATCGTACTCTTTAGAAAGACTTAATTCGATCGATAATACTTACTTCATTTATTTAAGTAACAATGAAAAATACATCGAAACAAAACAAGGAGATCGTTTTAAACAAATAGGAAACTATCTTTCTTCATTCGACAATGAAAACTTACATATTACGGTTGATGCGTTTAAAAATGCCCCTAGTTACTTATCAATTATTGCAGAAACGATTCCTAGAGCTTTCACCAAAATGTTTGCTTTATACTCTAAAATTACCAAAGAAGAGTTTGATACCCACGTTAAAGATTTAGCTCCCTTAGATGCTATTAAATATGTGGAGAAAAAATATTTAGATATTCAGTATTTATACGGCTCGAACTTAAATGTTAGAATAGATGATATTTTTGCTATTGAAGATATAGTAATTGACAGGCAAGATGGTGATTACCTACGTGTTTTAGGTGATTTTGTGATGATAAAATATCCTGATTCTCACATGGGAGATTTTTATGTTGGAAAGTATTATGAGTTGGGTAAAGATTATGAAAAAGCTGATTTTTACTACAAAGCTGCTTATGGAAAAATGGACCCCTCAAACCCAAATGCAGATGCTTTTTATGAAAATATCAAACGGGTAAACGATTTAATGGGAGGCCAAAAAAAGGATGAGATGAACGATGAGGAAGAGATTGATGAAGAAGATAAAGAATAGGTTATTTTAACACTATTCTATCTTCTTGTAAGTCTATCTTTTTATCTTTATACAAGCTGCCAATAGCTCTCTTGAACGCTTTTTTACTCATTTGTAAGTGAAACTTAATAGATTCAGGAGAGCTTTTATCTGTCAATAACAAAAAGCCTTTTTCTTCTAACTTTTTAAGTATTTTATCAACATCTGAATCAATTACATTTTTAAATCCTTGCGGACGCAATGACACGTCTATTTTTTCATCTTCACGTATCTTTTTAACATAACCTTGAGTGCGCATTCCTTCTTCTATATCACTAAACACCTCATTGTTGTACAACAAGCCTTCATACGCTTCATTGATTAATACTGTGTAACCTAGTGCCGTTTGTACACCAATCACTAAATCTACCTTATCACCTTCTTTTAAATCCATCTTATAAATTTTTAAAATAGTTCTTTAAAACTACATCATTTATTTCTTTTGGAGTGAAAATCTCCATTATTTTGGGTTGCTTCGATGTTGTATAAAACGAAGTCAAACTGGTTTGTAAGCTTTGTAAGTCGTTTACCTGCACATATTCAAAATCATACATTTTCGCCAAGTGTTCTGCTGTTAACTGATGAGGAGTTTCAAAATACTCCGCAGCATTGGTTGTTAAGGGTCCTGGAATGTATCTAAAAATACCACCCCCGGCATTATTTAAAATAATAATTCTAAAATTCTTCGGAATGTTGGCATTCCACAACGCATTGCTATCGTAAAGAAAACTCAAATCTCCAGTTATAAATATTGTTTGGTTTTTTGAAGCATATGCTGCTCCTAAAGCCGTACTTGTACTTCCGTCAATACCACTAGTTCCTCGATTACAAAACACTTTTAATGTAGGATTCATATCAAACAATTGCGAGTATCGAATGATTGAACTATTGCTAATTTGTACTTGTGAAGTATCGGGAATACTTTTTAAAATAGCTTCAAAAGATTTTAAATCTGAATAGGCACAGTTTTTCAAATATTCTTCATGCTGAATTGCTCTGCGTTCTTTTTCTTGTAACCATACTTGCTGATAAGCACTTTCAACGTTTTTCTTTTCCGCTGCAAGATTTGTTAAAAACCTAACGGGGTTTGTTTGTAGAAACGCTGATAAACAATGGTAGGTATCCATCGCCTTTAATTCATCAACATGCCAGTGGTGTTTGGGTGGTAACTTACGTAAAAACTGTTTAATTCTTTTAGAAATAACCATTCCTCCTAAAGTAATTAATACTTCGGGTTGTAGTTTTTTGTATTCTTCTTCGGTGAGTTTAGATATCAATTTATCAATACTGTTGATAAATTTTGGGTGATATACGTTTGAAGTCGTTTCTGTAAGTACTAAAACAGAGGTGTCTTCGGCATATACATTCAGTATTTGTTGCAATTCGGCATCAGGAAAATGACTTCCTACTAAAATCATTTTTTTTGAAGAAGCATTCCAGATAGAAGCTAATTTCTCTATTTCTACTACAGATTGTTTCGCCTTGCTGGTAACGACATTAAAATCCTCATAAGATTGCTCTACATTACTTACAATAGTAGCATCGAGTTCTTCAACTGTTTGATACAAAGGTTCATCAAACGGAACGTTGATATGCACAGGTCCTTTCTGATTGGTAGCAGTATGTAATGCTTCCATTAACAAATCACTATTTATTTTTAACTGATTTTTTTCTTCTATTAAATTAGCCGAAAACAAAATATGATTTTCAAATACATTTTCTTGACGAATGGTTTGTCCGTCACCAATATCAATCAAGTGTTTGGGTCTGTCTGCCGAAATTACTACGAGCGGAATATTGCTATAAAAAGCTTCTGCTATGGCAGGATAATAGTTTAACAGTGCCGACCCCGAAGAACATACCATAGCCACAGGTCGTTGGGTTTGTTGTGCTATTCCCAGCGCAAAAAAAGCAGCGCAACGCTCATCGACCACACTCAATGCTTGAATCGCTGGATGGTTTGAAAATCCAACAGTAAGCGGTGCGTTGCGTGAGCCTGGAGAAATAACAACCGTATCAACATTAAATTGATGACATGCTGATATGACCAATTGTGCAAGTTCTTTTTTTGGAAACATTCTTGTTAAGTTACAAAGCAACAAAGTTTTTTCTTGTTGATAAAGGCACAAAAAGTCAGAAGTTAAAGAATACCCTTTTCAACTTTCTGACTTTATAACTTGTAAATTTAAGTTGGTTAATTTCCTTTTTTATAATCTTCTAGGAATTTAGCCAAACCGATATCTGTTAATGGGTGTTTTAGCAATCCTTCAATAGCACTTAAAGGTCCTGTCATTACATCAGCACCAATCTTAGCACAATCGATAATGTGCATGGTATGACGTACAGATGCTGCTAAAATCTCTGTTTCAAACATGTAATTGTCGTAAATATGACGAATCTCAGCGATTAGGTTTAAACCGTCTGTAGAAACATCGTCTAAACGACCTATAAAAGGAGACACATAGGTCGCCCCTGCTTTTGCAGCCAATAATGCTTGACCCGCTGAAAACACTAAGGTTACATTTGTTTTGATTCCTTTTTCAGAAAAATATTTACAGGCTTTTATACCGTCTTTAATCATTGGTAATTTTACCACAATTTGAGGATTTAAAGCAGCTAACGCTTCTCCTTCTTTTACCATTCCGTCAAAATCAGTTGAAATTACCTCGGCAGATACGTCTCCTTCTACGATATCACAAATTGCTTTGTAATGATTGATAATATTTTCCTCTCCTGTAATTCCTTCTTTAGCCATTAACGACGGATTGGTTGTTACTCCATCTAAAATACCTAAAGCTTGTGCTTCTCTAATTTGATCTAAGTTAGCGGTGTCAATAAAAAATTTCATTTGTATATAATTATGTAGTTGTGTCCTAATTTTTAGTTTTTAAGAGAATTCAACTCTTTATAAAACAATTTTATAAGTTGTAATTTTTGTTGTTTTCTAATTGTGTGCGAATTTACAATTTATAATGATTCATTAGCAGTTTTTCGTAAACTTTATCGGGTAATATTCTTTTTAATACGATAGAAAACTTCTCCATAAAGCCTCCAACTTTGTAGTGAATTTTAGGGTTCTTGTTTTCAATGATTTTACAAATTGCCGTTGCCATGATTCTTGGGTCTGCTCCTGAATCGACGTGAGCATCCATCAACGCTAAGTTCTCGGCATATTTTTCTTTGTAGGCAGAATCTTCAAAAATGGGCGTATGGTATCTTCCTGCTGCAATATTGGTAGCAAAATCTCCAGGTGCTACGTTCACCACGGTTATTCCGAAACTTTTTACCTCCATACTCAATGCCTCTGTTACCAACTCTAATGCTCCTTTACTTGCCGAATAAATTCCTCTAAACGGTAACCCCATATACCCTGCTATAGAAGTTGTATTGATAATCGTTCCTGATTTTTGGGTACGCATGTGAGGTAACACCGCTTTTATAACGTCTATTGCTCCAAAAAAGTTAGTATTAAAGTTCTCTTTCATTGCTGCTGTCGGAGTATCTTCAATAGGTCCTGTAATTCCTTTTCCCGCATTGTTTATAAGTACGTCTATTTTTCCTTCCGCAGTAATTACTTCAGTAACTGCTTTTTTTATAGATGCTGCATCGGTTACATCCAAGGCCACCATTTGAAATGGAGTACTACCTTTTTTAGGGTTTCTACTGGTTCCGTAAACGGTATACCCTTTATCGTGCAGATAGTTCGCTATTGATTCTCCTATTCCTGAAGAAGCTCCTGTTATGAAAACTATTTTAGACATTATTCTTATTTTGGGCAAATATCTTAAAGTTAGCTTCAATAAAAAAACTTTAAAAATGTATCTTAATTTTACGTCTTAGGAATATGTACTATAAAAGTATATGTTTCACGGTAATTTCAACCAAAGGTTACAAGAAGAAATGTACACAAAGTGCATAACCACCTACTGGGGATTTTGCAATTATAAAATTCCTTCGGTTTATATACAAAATCGACCATGCAAATTAATCTTGCATGTATCATATAATGTGTTTCTCAACTTCGCATTACACGAAAAAGCTGTATTGTAGAAAGTCGAAAAAGAATAGACAGCGACTAACTTTACTCCAATCCTTCCATTTCAGCATCGTAGAAAGCTCCTGCAGCTTCAATAAGTTTTTCCAACTCATTCGCTAAATCTTGCTCATTTTCATTAGCCAAGTCTTCAAACCACTCAACTTCATCATCTTTTAAGTTAATTAAAAAACGAGGATATTCTGTATGCAGCACAAAGATATCTTCCGGGTGCTCGCTGTTATCGGCTAATAAAAATTTAGGTAAGTTCATCGTGTTTCGTTTTAATCAATTGTAAAGTTAATTTATTAAATCGTATAAATAATAAAATGGCAGCTGTTGTTAATCCGGCAAGTAAGCCAAGCCAAATACCAAAGCTGCCATATTTTTCTGCCGTGCCTAAGAAAAAACTAATAGGAAAACCTACTATCCAATACGATATAAAAGTGATGAGTGTGGGTATGGCAACATCTTGTAAACCACGCAATGCTCCCAGCACTACGACTTGAATACTATCGCTTATTTGAAAAAATGCAGCGGCTATTAATAAATTTGCTGCTATTTTCATTACTTCCATATTGTCTTCATAATTCGTTGCGTCGTTTACATCAACGTACAAACTTGGCAACCATTCGTGAAATGCAAAAAACAAAGTGGCAAATATCGTTGCCAAAATCGTTCCTAGTAAAAATATAGAAAATGCTATCCTTCGCAATTCTTTGTAGTTTTGCAATCCTTTTTGATTTCCTACCCTTATCATTGAGGCTACACTCAACCCTGTGGCTACCATAAATGTCATTGAAGATAAATTTAAAGCTATTTGATTCGCTGCTTGAGGGTTTTTTCCTAACAAGCCACTTAACCATATTGCCGCCGTAAAAATAGCTACTTCAAAAAACATTTGCATGGCACTCGGTGTCCCCAAATTGATAATCTTTCGAAGCATCAACGTATCTAACACAAAGAATTTAATATTGGTTACCAAACGTTTAGAACATTCTTTTTTACTTAACAACCACCATAAATAGAGTACCATTACAAACCGTGATAAAAGAGTTCCGTAAGCAGCTCCTACAATTCCTAATTTAGGAAATCCAAACTTTCCATAAATTAATATATAGTTTAGTAACACATTAAGCACATTGGCTAATAACGTAGCGTACATAGGATAGCGAGTCATAGACATGCCATCACTAAATTGTTTAAATCCCTGAAAAACAATCATTGGAATTAACGAAAAAGCCACCAAGTCTAAATACGGAATTGCCAATTCGACCACTTCAGCTGGCTGTTTCATTAAATACATTAATGGTTTCGAAAAAAAATTCCTAAAAAGAGTACAATTCCAATTACGGTACACAAAAAAAGTCCGTGTTTAAAAGTAGACTTTGCTTGTGAAAAATTATTAGAAGCATCGGCTGATGCAATGAGTGGAGTAATTGCCGTCGAAAAACCAATACCTAATGACATAGCAATAAACATAAAACTATTACCCAATGAAACCGCTGCCAATTCAGCAGTTCCCAATTGCCCTACCATAATATTATCAATAAAACTCACAAAGGTATGCCCTAACATACCCAGCATAACTGGCGTTGCAAGTTGTAAGTTATACCTAAACTCAGAAGTATACTGTTGTAAATTCAATTTCTTGGTTTTTCGACATGCGAAGATAACTTTTTTCAAGGAGCGTTGCGTTTATCTTCTTCATTTTTTAATTAATTTAACTACCTTTGATTTTCAAAAAAACAAATACGATATGGCTACGATAACACTACAAGGAAATGAAATAGAAACGATAGGTAACCTGCCTGAAAATGGTAGTGAAGCGATTGATTTTTTGTTAGTCGCTACAGATTTATCAACTAAAAAACTAAGTGATTTTAGCGGTTCTAGATTGATTTTAAACATCTTTCCAAGTATCGATACAGGTACCTGCGCTACTTCAGTTAGAGAATTTAATAAAAGAGCTGCCGAATTAGAAAACACCAAAGTTTTGTGTATTTCGAGAGATTTACCATTTGCTCAAAACCGCTTTTGTGGTGCAGAAGGTATTGAAAATGTGGTAATGTTATCAGATTTCGCAGCAGGTAGATTTGGTAAAGATTACGGTTTAGAAATCGTTACAGGTCCGCTAGCTGGCTTGCATTCTCGTTGTATTGTTATTATTGACGAAAATGGCAAGATACTATACTCTGAGCAAGTAAATGAAACTGCAGATGAACCTAATTACGATGCTGCACTAAAAGCACTTTAAAAGAATATATGAAGAATCCGAATGACGGCTTTTTAAGAGGACGCATACGTAGTATAAAATTTGCTCTAAGAGGAATGTGGCTGTTAATTATTACAGAAGACAGTATCAAAGCACAACTGTTCTTTGGTATTATTGCCACTTTATTAGGTTTTTATTTTCAAATTTCTACTACCGAATGGATGATTCAAACGCTGATAATTGGACTCGTTTTGGTAGCAGAAGCTTTGAATACTGCTATTGAAAAGTTAGCAGATTTTATACACCCTGATTATCATAAAAAAATAGGTTTTATTAAAGATATTGCTGCTGGTGCTCCAGCATTTGCAGCAATCATCTCTTTAATTATAGCTGTAATAATTTACCTTCCTAAAATAATAGCTATATTGTAGCGTTCAATTTATTTCTAACAAAAATACATGGCAAGAAAAAAAACAACTGTTCGTGAGAAACAGCCTAAAAAATCTATCTTTAAAAGAATAAAAAACTTTTTTTCTAACAGACAAAATCAAACTATTATTGGTTTTTTTCTGTTACTGTTTTCTATATTTTTAACTGTAGCTTTTATTTCTTTTTTCTTTTCTTGGCAAGAAGATCAAAGCACGCTGAATCAATTTACAGACAAAACGGTTCTTGCTAAAAATTTATTAGGTAAAATAGGAGCACAATTAAGTGATTTTTTGGTGTATAGAGGTTTCGGTCTGGGCGCTTTTATTATTCCTATAACATTGTTCTTAACTGGTGCTAGAATATTGCTAAAAACCAATTTAAAGAGAATTGTTACTTCTTGGAATTGGAGTATTTTAATGATGCTTTGGTTATCTACGGCACTAGGTTTTGTTGAAAAAAAGCACGCACTATTATCAGGTGTTATTGGATTTGAGCTCAATGAATATTTACAAACTTTTTTAGGCAAAACAGGGTTAACCATTTTACTAATTTTCTTCTTCATTGCCTATTTAATCATTCGTTTTAGCATTACCCCAGAGGTTATTGGCGAGAAAATTCAGAATAGCAAAAAAGAAAGCAGCCTTGAAGATGCTTCTACAACACCCCAAAACGAAACTACTGCTATAAACGATATTGAAGACGCTGAAAAAGAACCTATTCAAAAAGACAAATCTAATTTTGAAGTATCCTTAGAGAATTTACAACCGACGATTACAAACTATTCTGGTATCGATAAAAATTCAGAAAACACACAAAAAGATGAAATTACCTTAAACGTTATACAAACGAACGAGCCCACAACAAAAGTATCAGAACAAACACAGAGAGAAGTAGAAGTTGCCATTGAAAAAATAGCAGAAGAAAAAAGTGTTTCTGAAAATTTATCTGACCAACTTATTAAAGACTTTGGCGAATTTGACCCCACCCTAGAGCTCGGAAACTTTAAATTTCCAACTTTTAACTTACTAAAAGAATACAACGAAAGCATTTCTATAGACCCAACAGAACTCGAAGCAAATAAAAATCAAATTGTAGAAACTTTAAAAAACTATAAAATTGGTATTGCACAAATTAAAGCTACGGTTGGTCCTACTATTACGTTGTATGAAATTGTACCTGAAGCTGGGGTGCGTATTTCTAAAATTAAAAACTTAGAAGACGATATCGCCCTATCACTTTCAGCATTAGGCATACGTATTATCGCTCCTATTCCTGGGAAAGGAACCATTGGTATCGAAGTACCCAATAAGAAGGCAACCATTGTTTCTATGCACTCGGTAATTTCTTCAAAGAAATTTCAAGAATCACCTATGCAACTTCCCATAGCTTTAGGAAAGACCATTTCAAACGAAACCTTTGTCATCGATTTAGCGAAAATGCCTCACTTACTCATGGCGGGTGCTACAGGACAAGGAAAATCGGTAGGACTAAACGCTATCTTAACCTCACTTCTGTATAAAAAACACCCTGCTGAAGTGAAATTTGTACTGGTTGACCCTAAGAAAGTAGAATTGACATTATTCAACAAAATAGAACGTCATTACTTAGCAAAATTGCCAGATGATTCTGAAGCCATTATTACCGATACAACCAAGGTAGTGAATACCTTAAACTCATTGTGTATTGAAATGGATAACCGTTACGACTTACTCAAAAATGCCATGGTTCGTAACCTTAAAGAATACAATGCGAAATTTAAGGCTCGAAAACTAAATCCTGAAAACGGACACCGATTCTTACCATACATCGTATTGGTAATTGATGAGTTTGCCGATTTAATTATGACCGCGGGTAAAGAAGTAGAAACTCCTATTGCGCGTTTGGCACAATTAGCTCGTGCCATTGGTATTCATTTAATCGTGGCAACCCAACGTCCGTCAGTAAACGTAATTACAGGTATTATCAAAGCGAACTTCCCTTCTAGAATTGCCTTTAGAGTGACTTCAAAAATTGACTCTAGAACGATTTTAGATGCTCCAGGAGCAGATCAATTAATTGGTCGAGGAGATTTATTATATTCTGGAGGAAATGATATTATACGTATTCAATGTGCTTTTGTAGACACCCCAGAAGTCGAAAAAATAACCGATTTTATTGGTTCTCAAAGAGCATATCCAGAGGCATATTTGTTACCAGAATACGTTGATGATGAAGGTGGCACAAATCTTGATATTGACATTGAAGACAGAGACAAACTGTTTAAAGAAGCTGCTGAAATTATTGTAACAGCACAACAAGGTTCGGCATCGTTATTGCAACGTAAGTTAAAGTTAGGATACAATCGTGCTGGTAGATTAATTGACCAACTAGAAGCAGCAGGCATTGTAGGTCCTTTCGAAGGTAGCAAAGCGCGACAAGTGCTAATACCTGATTTGATTGCTTTAGAGCAATTATTAGAAAATGAAAAAGAATTAATAATTAAAACTATTCCGAAACTGGAAACAAGAAAGAAGATGAAAAAAATAGGAGTATTATTTATTGGATTGTGTGTTAGTATGAGCACTATGGGACAAACAAATTCTTCAGAAGCGAAGAAATTGCTCAATGAAGTTTCAGCCAAAATGGGTGCTTATAAAAATATGGTTATTGGTTTTAGCTCTTCATTAATAAATAAAGAAGCAGGCATTACCAACGACCCTCCAATTAGAGGTGAAATTACCTTGGCAGGAGAAAAATACAACTTAGATTATTTAGGAAATACGTTTATTTTCGACGGAAAAAAACTTGTGGTTATTAATAAAGATGAAAAAGAAATAAGTATTAATAACGGAAACTTAGACGATGAAGACGGTTTCATTTACCCTTCAAAATTACTAACCTTTTATAAAGAAGGGTACAATTATCAAATGGGCGCTTTAGAAAACAGTAACGGACGTAGAGTGCAATACATCAACTTAACTCCTATAGATAGCAACTCTGATATTGTAAAAGTTAAGTTAGGTATCGATGCAAAAACAAAGCACATTTACAAATTAACACAAATAGGTTCTAATGGTTCAGAAACCACCTTTACCATTACCAAATTTAAAAGCAACCAACCTATATCTGCTCAGCTTTTTTCTTTTGATAGAACAAAGTATGCCAAACAAGGATATTACATAGACTAAAAAAACAACAAAAGTTTTGTTTCTGATTTACTTATAAAATCATTAACAAAACTTTTATGTTTATATCCCGCTAACCTACTACCTTTGCATCTGTGAAAACATTAGACAGATATATATTAAAAAGCTTTTTAATACCATTTTTAGCCACCTTCTTTATCATTTTATTTGTACTGGTAATGCAAGCACTGTGGCTCGCTTTCGATAATTTTGCTGGTAAAGGTATAAGCGTAGGAATTATTTTAAAATTCCTATGGTACACCACCCTTATTGTAGCTCCGCAAGCGTTGCCCATTGGTGTTTTACTATCTTCTATTATGACGCTGGGTAGCCTATCTGAAAACTACGAATTTGCCGCAGCAAAATCTGCTGGAGTATCTTTACAACGCATGGTTCGTCCTATTGTTTTCTTAGCTATTTTTTTAAGCGGAATTAACTTTCTGTTTCTTAATTACGTATACCCTTATGCTATGTTAAAGCAATTAAACATGAAGGTAAATATTAAGAAGAAACAACCTGCCATTGCTTTAGTTGCGGGTGGATTTAATACTGAAATTCCGAATTTTCAAATAAAATTCAAAGAAAAATATGGCGAAGAAGACAATCTTTTAAAAGAGGTCATGATCTATGATTTGTCTTCCAAAAAAGGAAATAACAAAATTATAACTGCAAAGAAAGGGGAGATTCTTTCAGAAGATGGAAGTCGTTACATGACGTTAATTTTAAAAGACGGATACTACTTTGAGCATCACGAAAAAGTAGGAATGCCTTTTAAAGAGCGTGAAAAAATGGCAGCCTCTTATGCCGATTTTGAAAAGTATACTATAAATATTGATATCTCTTCTTTTAATGATGATGATATTGACGATTTAAAGTATACTAAAAACTTTAATATGTTAAGTTTAAAACAATTAAACGACACCTTACCTACCCTAAAACGAGACTACGATGCCTTTGTGAGCAGTAGAGCTAAAAACTTATTTTTAAGTATTGATATAGAAGACCTACACCAATACCCTGATTCTTTAATAAACAAGGAGTTATCACTTAACATTCTCGATAATTTTGATTTAAAAGAAAAAAGAAATATTCTCTCTATAGCTACCTCAAAGTTAGAGCGTACGATCAACAACAATAATTCTAACAAAGAAACCTTAAAAAACAAACGAAAGTATTTAAACTTATACGATATTGAGTTTTACAATCGCGTAGCCTTTTCGCTTTCTTGCTTATTGCTTTTCTTTATTGGAGCCCCTTTGGGTTCTATTATCAGAAAAGGAGGTATGGGAATGCCTATGATTTTAGCTATTTGTATTTATGTTTTATACTTTTTCTCCAATACTTTCGGAAGAAACCTAGCCGAAGAAAGCTCTTTAACCGCCATTTTTGGCTCTTGGCTAAGTGTGTTTTTAATGCTACCTTTGGCAATTACGTTAACGGTGAGAGCTACCAAAGACAAAGGACTATTTGATGTGAATAGCTTTTTTGCTCCAATACAAAACTTTGTAAAAAACTTATTCTCAAAAAAAGAGAAAAACGCAACATAATGACAACACAAACCACAACGAACATTCAATTAAATACTATTGAAGAAGCCATAGAAGATATTAAAAACGGTAAAGTTATTATCGTGGTTGATGATGAAGATCGAGAAAATGAAGGTGATTTTTTAGCAGCAGCTGAAAAAATTACTCCAGAAATGATTAATTTCATGGCAACACACGGTCGTGGATTAATTTGTACGCCCCTTACTGAAACTCGTTGTAAAGAGTTGGAGTTAGACATGATGGTTAGTAACAATACCGACCCTATGGAAACGGCGTTTACCGTATCGGTAGATTTACGTGGAAATGGAGTTACTACAGGTATTTCTGCTTCTGATAGAGCCAAAACCGTACAAGCCTTAATAAATCCTGATACGAAACCTTTTGATTTAGCTCGACCTGGACATATTTTTCCTTTAAAAGCTAAAACTGGAGGGGTATTACGTAGAACTGGGCATACCGAAGCTGCTATCGACTTTGCGCGTTTGGCTGGTTTACAACCCGCTGGTGTTATTGTTGAAATTATGAATGAAGACGGTACCATGGCACGCTTACCTCAACTAATGAAAGTAGCTGAAAAATTTGATTTAAAAATCGTTTCTATTGAAAATTTAGTAGCGTACCGAATGGAGCACGATTCGTTAATTGAAAAGAAAGAAGATTTTAATATACAAACTCGTTTTGGAGATTTTCGCTTACATGCTTACCAGCAAACTACCAATAACCAAATTCATATTGCTTTAACCAAGGGAACTTGGAGTAAAAATGAACCTGTTTTAACACGTATAAATTCTACGTTGGTAAACAACGATATTTTAGGAACCTTAACTAACAATGCCGATCAAAAATTAGATCAAATGTTTAAGGTGATTAATGACGAAGGCAGAGGTGCTATTATATTTATTAACCAACAAATGCAAGCGTTAAATTTATTAAACAGACTTCGTGGCTTAAAAGAAAACCAAGAAAAAGGAGAACTAAAAGCTCCTAATGTTGTGATGGATAATAAAGATTTTGGTATTGGCGCACAGATTTTACACGATTTACACATTCATAAACTACGTCTTGTTTCTAATACCAAACAAGCCAAACGTGTGGGTATGATTGGTTACGGACTGGAGATAGTTGATTACGTAAACTACTAATTATAAACATAAAAAAAAACGGAGTTAACAGTTAACTCCGTTTTTTTTTATGTTTGAAACCCGTCTCAACAAACTTTCAGTAAAAGCGATGGTAATGCGCTATTCAGGTGTTTTTACTAACTTTTCTTGTCTATTAGCCCCTATTTTTTGCAAAACAAAAAACACAAAGCCTCCTGCAAAATACAACATAACATCTATTACATCGGCTGTATATCTCGAATAATAGTTGGGTAAAATAAGTTCGAATACTATTGAATATACAACACAGATATACAATATCACTCCCAAAGAAATTTGATAGCTCTTATCTCCCCTGCTCCACTGCAAAATAAAAAGGCAAATGGTAAGTACAATAGGAATGATTAAAAAATCATTTACGTAATTATTCACGACACTTGGTAATTTAACCCCCAGCTTTTGAGCACTGTAAATAAGAGTCCCTACAGTTACTGATATTATAAAGTAGTATGGAAGTGCTTTTTGTTGCATATAATTCTATCCTGCTGCTACCATGGCTATGATCCATGCTATAAATGCACCAATGGCACTTACCAACAAGTACCCTGAATATAAAATCCATCCAACAATTTTATACAACCAAAACGGATGGTTTTTTAAACGTTCTGCGATATTTGGATTGCTAATTTTTTCTTGTGCCTTTTTCAGCTCTTTTTCTTTGTATGCTGTAGCTTTTTGTGCTCGTTTCTTTTCAAAAGAAATAAGGGTATTGCAGTTTTTGCAATAATCTCTGTTAGTATTAAAAACACCGCAATTAGGGCATTTAACGTTTCTAGTAATTGCCATTATTTTATTCTTCTCTAAAACTATACTTGTTTTTATTCTTGTAAGGACGTATGATAAGCCTTGTTTCTCTATCAAAACGGATATAATTATACACCCAATTCATAAATACAATTACTTTATTTCTAAATCCTATGAGAGAAAACAGATGTACAAACATCCAAACAAACCAAGCAAAAACTCCCTGAAACTTCCACTTAGGCAAATCAACTACTGCTTTATTTCTTCCTATCGTTGCCATAGAGCCTTTATCGTGATATACAAATGGTTTTTGTTTTTTATTATTCAGCTTTGCTAATATATTTTTTCCCAGTAATTTTCCTTGTTGAATGGCAGGTTGTGCCATCATTGGATGTCCATAGGAATAGTTTTTGGTCTCCATACACGCTACGTCTCCGATAGCATAAATATTGTCATACCCTATTATTTTATTGTATTCATCTACTTTAAATCGATTGGCTCTTTCAACCATACAAACATTCTTTAAACCATTAACAGCAGCTCCTTTTACTCCTGCTGCCCAAATTACAGTTTGTGCTTTGAAGTGATCTTCTCCGTTTGTGGTTACTGTTTCACCATCATAGTCTAACACACGAAGGTCTTTCCATACATCTACTCCGAGTTTTATTAAAAAATCTTCAGCATTTTCAGAGGCTTTGTTACTCATGCCTTTTAACAATTCTCCAGAACTTTGAATAAGATTAATTTTCATCTGACGAATATCCAAATCTGGATAATCTTTAGGAAGTATTCCTTTTTTCATTTCTGCTAGTGCTCCTGCCAATTCGACCCCAGTTGGTCCTCCTCCAACAATTACAAAATTCATCAATGCTAAGCGCTTTTCTAAATCGGTTTCTAGCAATGCTTCTTCAAAATTTTCTAATACCAAACTACGAATATTCAATGCTTGCGGAACCGATTTCATTTCCATAGCATACTTTTGAATATTGGTATTTCCAAAAAAATTAGTAGTAGATCCCGTAGCAATAATCAACTCGTCATATTCTAAATTACCTATAGTAGTTTCTACTGTATTAATTTCTGCATTAATATTGGTAACTTTTGCCAATCTGAAATAAAAATTTTCAATATCATTAAATCGCTTTCGCAAAGGAAATGCAATACTATCAGGCTCTAAGCCCCCAGTTGCCACTTGGTATAATAATGGTTGAAAAGTATGGTAATTATGTTTATCTATTAAAACAACTTGCAATTCTTGATTTTCTAATGCTCTTGCAGCAGCCAATCCTGCAAACCCTCCTCCTACAATAATTACTCTTGGAAAACTTGTTTGAGGTATATTCATCTTATACTAAATTTTGTAAAAAACAAATTTAACTAAAAGAGAAGTGAGTTGGTTAAAATTTATTTTTTAGTTTTACGGAAGTCTCCAAAAATTTATTAATCAAACTGAAAGTGCCATGTTTCATTTCTTAAAAAAGAAAAAAGTAAAGAGTTTAACTATTGAATGCGATACAGACCTTATTCTTATAAATGGTAAACCTCTTACTTTTCCTACTAATCACTCCTCTTTAATTGAGGTGTTAGGAAAACCAAGTAGAGTACTCAAGAAAAGCAACGATTGCATTATTTGGGATTCGCATGGTATTTTTTGTGGATATACAGATGAGGATCATATTTTATCTATAAATATTTATCAGAATAAAAAAGATAGAAGTGAGTATAATACAAAACAACAATTTAAAGGAAAACTTATTTTGAATAACGAAAATATAACTAACAAAGAATTTGGTAAAATATCTTTAGGAAAAGTGGCTATTCACAGACTTGGTAGAGAAAATGATATGCGCTTTGGTTTTAGTATTGGAGTGAATAGAAGTTATAAAGAGTTATAATTCTAACTTTAATTGTTGTAAGCTCTTATCAGAATGAATTAGTTTTTCTATCAATTTCTTTCTTAATACTTCAATATCTTCTTCGTAATAACGTGCCCATTTGTACTCTTTAAATAGTGACTGAATTTGCTTTAACCGTTGGTGCGCAAACTCAGAATTCATTAAAAACCGATTGCTTTCTAGAGTGTTTTGAACTCTTTTTATGCTTGCCTTACCTTCTCGATAATTTACCTCTAAGTAAAACACTTTATCTGCACTATTTAACGGATAAAAATTAGACCAATTGGCATACCCCACATAATACTTTTGATTTTTATAATTTTCAATGCCTTGAATTTTCCATCGGCAATTGGCAACTCTTCCCCAATGATTGGAATAGCGAAAAACACCTTCTTTTGTATAATAGTAGTAACTTCCTGATTTACTTTGAAAATGCGCTTTCATCTCCTCAAAAAAATTAATGCGCTGCATTTCAAACTCACAATACGTACCTCTATAAAAATTGAATTTATGATACTCCATTAATTTCCAAAAGCAGTTAGTACTATTCTTCTTTTACCGCCATGATTTCTATGTTCTCCTAAATACACTCCTTGCCAAGTTCCTAAATTAAGTCGTCCATTGGTTATTGGAATTTGTACCTGACATCCTAACATGGAACTTTTAATATGTGCAGGCATATCATCGGCACCTTCGTAGTCGTGTTGATAATACGGCATATTTTCAGGAATCATTTTGTTGATATGCGACTCGAAATCTATTCGTACTGTCGAATCTGCATTCTCATTAATGGTTAAACTTGCAGAGGTGTGTTTTATGAATGCTTGAAACTGTCCGATTTTTATATTTTTAAGCTCAGGAAGTGCATTGAGTAAAGTATCTGTAATTAGATGATATCCTCTAGCAAAGGCAGGTAATTGAATTTCTTTTTGGTAAAATTTCATATAGCAAAAATAAAAAAGCCACTGAACGTATTCAATGGCTTTTCGTTTTATTTTGAATTCTTGAAATAAGTTTAAATTACTTTACTTCTTCGAAATCTACATCTTCTACATTATCACCTTCAGAAGAAGCACCTGCATCAGCATTTCCTTCTGCACCTGCTGCTCCGTTAGCTTGTGCGTCTTGTTGTGCTTTATACATTTCTTCAGAAGCAACTTTCCAAGCTTCGTTAATCTTTTCCATTGCAGTATCAATTGCTGCAATGTCTTTAGATTCATGAGCTTTCTTTAAGTCTTCTAAAGCAGCTTCGATTGGCTCTTTTTTATCTGCTGATAACTTATCACCAAACTCTTTTAATTGCTTTTCTGTTTGGAAAATCATAGAATCTGCTCCGTTAATTTTTTCGGCAGTTTCTTTTGCTTGCTTATCCGCTTCAGCATTTGCCTCAGCATCAGCTTTCATCTTCGCAATTTCTTCATCTGTTAATCCAGAAGAAGCTTCAATACGAATGTTTTGAGATTTTCCTGTTGCTTTATCTGCTGCAGATACGTTGATGATTCCGTTGGCATCAATATCAAAAGTTACTTCAATTTGAGGTACTCCTCTTGGTGCTGGTGGAATATCAGTTAATTGGAAACGACCAATGGTTTTGTTATCTGCTGCCATCGCTCTTTCACCTTGTAATACGTGAATATCTACCGATGGTTGGTTGTCTACTGCTGTAGAGAATACTTGCGACTTTTTCGTTGGAATGGTTGTATTTGCATCGATTAATTTTGTAAATACATTCCCCATTGTTTCAATCCCTAATGATAACGGTGTTACGTCTAATAATAATACGTCTTTTACATCACCTGTTAACACACCTCCTTGAATGGCTGCTCCTAACGATACCACTTCGTCTGGGTTTACCCCTTTACTTGGCGCTTTACCAAAGAACTTCTCAACTGCTTCTTGAATTGCAGGGATACGAGTTGAACCTCCTACTAAGATAATCTCATCGATATCAGAAGTTGATAAATCAGCATTTTTTAACGCTGTTTGACAAGGCTCAATAGTTCTTTTTACTAAATCGTCGATTAATTGCTCAAACTTAGCTCTACTTAATGTTCTTACCAAGTGTTTTGGACCACTAGCTGTTGCAGTGATATATGGTAAGTTAATTTCTGTAGAAGTCGTGCTCGATAATTCAATCTTCGCTTTTTCAGCAGCTTCTTTTAAACGTTGTAATGCCATAGGATCTTTACGTAAATCCATATTTTCTTCGGCCTTAAACTCTTCTGCTAACCAGTTGATGATTTTTTCATCTACATCATCACCTCCTAAATGTGTATCTCCATCAGTAGCTAATACTTCAAATACACCGTCTCCTAATTCTAAGATAGAAACGTCGTGTGTACCTCCACCAAAGTCGAATACTACAATCTTCTTATCTTGACTTGCCTTATCTAACCCGTAAGCTAAAGCTGCTGCGGTAGGTTCATTGATGATACGACGAACTTTTAAACCTGCAATTTCTCCTGCTTCTTTAGTTGCCTGACGTTGTGCATCGTTAAAGTAAGCTGGTACGGTAATTACCGCTTCAGAAACTCCTTGACCTAAGTAGTCTTCAGCAGTTTTCTTCATTTTCTGCAAAATCATTGCAGAAATTTCTTGCGGTGTATACAAACGATCATCAATCTTTACTCTTGGTGTATCGTTGTCTCCTTTTACTACTTCATAAGGAACTCTTTCTGCTTCTCTTTGAGACTCAGAATATTTATTCCCCATAAAACGTTTGATAGAATAAACTGTTTTTGTTGGGTTCGTTACTGCCTGACGCTTTGCAGGATCTCCTACTTTACGCTCTCCCCCTTCTACAAACGCAACGATAGAAGGAGTTGTTCTTTTTCCTTCTGAATTTGGAATTACTACTGGCTCATTTCCTTCCATTACAGACACACATGAGTTTGTAGTACCTAAATCTATACCTATAATTTTACTCATAATTTTTATTTATCTTTTTTAAAAGTTTTAAATTCAATTTTACGAGTATGTAGTAGTCAAAGTGTGTGCCATTGGTTTTTTACCTTTATTTTGACAGAAAAACAAGTAAAACAAGTTATTTTTTATGACAGAGTGTCATTAATCGACATTATTTAGGTACGATTCGTACACCATGATTATGTTCGCAAATGTATTCTGCAATGCGTGTTTTGTTTCTTGCGCATTTTTAAATTCTGCTTTTGTAATACCTTCTTCTAATTGAGGAGTTAAACTTCTTTCATAATTAGAAAACATTAAATACCAATGCGTTTCTTTTAATCGGTATTCATTTTGTTGTATAAACAAATGATAGGTAATAAGTAGTTTTCGTTTAATAATTAGTTTTTCAATACCACACTCTTCTTCAACTTCTCTTATCGCAGCTTCCTCTAAATCTTCTCCCTCTTCTACACGTCCTTTGGGCAAATCCCATTTATCGGCTCTGTAAATAAATAACAACTCCCTATTTTTATTCAAAACCAGTCCCCCAGCAGCAGTAATCATTTTGAAATGAACTTTAAAGTTTAACCAGTCTTTTGTAAAATCGTTAGAATAGAGATAAACCCCTTCTAATTTACCTACTTTTAACCTGTAGATTAGTTCTTCTATAATTATATTTTTGCAGATAAAGACAGGAAAATCTTCTTCATTTTTAAGTGAAGTTGTAAAGATTATTGGCTTATCATTAACAAAAACTTTATACATTTGTGCTATGGATTTCAACAAAGATACAGCAAAAAAAACTGCCGAGCTTCTTTTGCAAATTAAGGCTATAAAATTAAGCCCACAAGAGCCTTTTACATGGGCTTCTGGCTGGAAATCGCCTATTTATTGCGACAATAGAATTACATTATCGTACCCACCTGTTAGAAACTTTTTAAAGCAAGAAATTGCGAAACTAGTAGAAAATAAACATGGTAAACCTGATGTAATTGCAGGTGTTGCAACAGGCGCTATTGCTATTGGTATACTTGTGGCTCAAGAGCTAGGAGTGCCTTTTGTGTATGTAAGACCCGAACCTAAAAAGCACGGTAGGCAAAACCAAATTGAAGGGCATCTAGAAAGAGGTCAGAATGTAGTAGTCGTTGAAGATTTAATTAGTACAGGAAAAAGTAGCTTAAATGCTGTAAAAGCGTTGAAAGAAGCACATGCCAATGTAAAGGGAATGGTTGCTATTTTTTCTTACGGATTTAATGTTGCCACGGAAAATTTTAAAAATGACAATGTAGAGCTTACTACTCTTAGTAATTACGAATATTTATTAGAACAAGCTTTAGACAGTAAGTATATTACCGATGAAGAATTGCAAACTTTAGAAGATTGGAGAGTTGCTCCTAGTAAATGGAATCAAAACGACAATTAACAACACAATAATGAATATAGAAGGAAATACAGTAACTGTACAAAAATCATCTAAAGATGTATTTGAATTTTTAACTAAATTAGAAAACTTTGAACAGCTAATGCCCGAAAACACTCAAAAGTTTGAAGTAGACGGCGATAGCTTTATTTTTGGTTTAAAGGGCATGCCAGAAATTCGATTGGTAATGAAAGAAAAAACTGAGTATTCTAATGTTACCTTGGGTGCTGCCAGTAGTAAAATACCTTTTACGTTAGCTGCTGATATCAGTGAAGTTACTAATAATGAAAGTCAGGTTACGTTAAAATTTAATGGTGAGTTTAACGCAATGATGGCAATGATGGTAAAAGCTCCCTTAACGAAGTTTATTGGTACTTTGACCGAAAATTTAGAAAAATTATAACATAGCAAACGAAATTTCTTTCAATCCAAATTCTTGAACTGTTTCGTTTTCTAGTTCTATTTGGAGATTTCCACTCTTTGAGACTCCAATTATTTTACCCATAAATAAAATGTTCTGACTGTTTTTAAACATTGTTGGAACATTTTTTTTGTATAACTTCTCTAAGTAAGCTTTCTCTAATGTGGCATACTCTTTTTTATCCAACAACGTAATATATTCCTTTAACCTACGTAACATATCGTTTAACAAGGTATCAAGATTTGTTTCTTTTCCTATTATTTTTTTTACTGAAGTCGCATTTGGTAAGCTTTCTGGAAAACAATCTTGGTTTACATTCACACCAATACCTAGTACAGAAGAAACGATATTGCTTCCTTTTAGCATATTTTCAATTAATATACCTGCTATTTTTTTATTCTCTGACAGAATGTCGTTAGGCCATTTTATTGACAAACTTGGTATACTTAATGTTTTCAAGGCATCAAAAACACTCAACGAAACACAAAAATTCAAATACTTATGATTTTCAACAGCCAAGTCTATAAACCTTGAAAACACACTGAAAGTAAGGTTTTTACCCTCTTCAACAATCCATTCAGAATTCATTTGTCCTCTACCCTTCATTTGTGTTTTTGCAACTACCACCGTAAAATCATCTACTACCACTGATGACACCATATTCTTTAAAAAGGTGTTTGTAGACTCGATGGCATCAAGTTTGATTATTTTCATCTACATTTAATGAGTAAAACAAGTATCAATATTACACAAATTACTCGCAAAAAAATAATAACTTTGCTAAAATTTAATTTTTTTTAATGACAATAAAACAAACAAACACAGACGATCTTATAGCTGTGATTATTAAAGGGATTGATGATGTAAAAGGAGAGGATATCCAATTACTTGATTTAAGAGAGATAGAAAACACTGTTTGTGATTATTTTGTAGTTTGTTCTGCTAATTCGAACACACAAGTTAATGCCATTTCGGGATCTGTACAAAAAATGGTAAGCAAAGAACTTAAAGACAAACCTTGGCATATTGAAGGACAAGGTAATTCTGAATGGGTTCTTATGGATTACGTTAATGTTGTTGTACATATCTTTCAAAAACAAGTTCGTGAATTTTACGACATTGAAAGTCTTTGGGGAGACGCAAAAATTACAGAAATCAACCCAGCATAATTGCTAACATTTTATACACCTTTTTATGAGTGATAATAAAAAAAATGCGCCAAAATTTAGTTTCAGTTCATTTTGGCTATACATACCAATAATAGTTATTTTACTAGGATTAAGTTTTTTCAATTCTGGCAACTTAGGTTCTCGTAACATTTCAAAAAACGAGTTCACTAAAATTCTTCAAGCAAATGATATTAAAGAGATTGTTGTAGAAAACAACAATGTTGCTCAAATATTTTTAAAGTCTGAAGCCGAGAAAAAAGAAGACCACAAAAAATTAACAGATTCTCCTTTTTACAGAAAAGGAGCGCCTTTATACACCTATAATTTCGGAGATTTACAAAACTTTGAAAACGAAATTAATAGAGAAAAGGAAGAAAAAAATCTTGATTTTGATAAGGTAAATGTAGAAAGAACTAGCATGATGGATACCATCATTAGCTTTCTTCCTTTTATTTTATTAATTGTTATTTGGCTTTTCTTTATGAGAAGAATGTCTGGTGCTGCCGGTGGTGGCGGTGCTGGAGGGCAAATCTTTAATATTGGTAAATCGAAAGCCAAGCTTTTTGATGAAAACACCAAAGTAAAAACGACCTTTAAAAATGTAGCTGGCTTAGAAGGAGCTAAAGAAGAGGTACAAGAAATTGTAGACTTCTTAAAGAGCCCAGAAAAATACACCAAGTTAGGAGGTAAAATTCCGAAAGGAGCCTTGTTAGTTGGTCCTCCTGGTACAGGTAAAACCTTATTAGCAAAAGCTGTTGCTGGTGAAGCAGGTGTACCGTTTTTCTCTTTATCGGGTTCTGATTTTGTTGAAATGTTTGTAGGAGTTGGTGCCTCTCGTGTACGTGATTTATTTAAACAAGCGCAACAAAAATCTCCTTCCATTATTTTTATTGATGAAATTGATGCTATCGGGCGTGCAAGAGGTAAAAATAGTATGACAGGCGGTAACGATGAACGTGAAAACACCTTGAATCAATTACTTACTGAAATGGATGGTTTTGGTACCGATACGAATGTTATTGTATTGGCTGCAACCAACCGTGCAGATGTTTTAGATAAAGCCTTGATGCGTGCTGGTCGTTTTGACCGTCAAATTTATGTTGATTTACCAGATTTACATGAGCGTAGAGAGATTTTTGAGGTACATATCAAACCTTTAAAATTAGCTGCCAATGCCGATTTAGAATTTTTGGCACAACAAACACCTGGATTCTCGGGTGCCGACATTGCGAACCTATGTAACGAGGCTGCTTTAATTGCCGCTAGAAAAGGTAAGGAAGCTATTGAACATCAAGATTTTTTAGATGCTGTCGATAGAATTGTTGGTGGTTTAGAAAAGAAAAATAAAGTAATTACTCCTAAAGAGAAAAAGGTAATTGCTTTTCATGAAGCTGGTCACGCAACCGTTAGTTGGATGTTAGAGCATGCTGCTCCGTTAGTTAAAGTTACCATTGTACCTCGTGGACAATCATTAGGTGCCGCATGGTATCTTCCTGAAGAAAGAAAAATTGTTCAGACGGAACAAATGCTTGATGAAATGTGTGCCACAATGGGAGGAAGAGCAGCCGAAAAAATAATTTTTAATAAAATTTCTACAGGGGCATTGAGTGATTTAGAAAAAGTTACCAAACAAGCACGTGCCATGGTAACTGTATACGGTTTGAATGAGAAGGTAGGTAATATTACTTACTATGATTCTTCTGGAAATGATGCTTTTGTTAAGCCTTACAGTGAAGCTACGGCTAAAAAAATTGATGAAGAAATTTCTGAATTAATCGAAACTCAATACCAAAGAGCCATCGAAATACTTGATGAAAACAGAGATAAATTAACACAACTTGCTGATTTATTACTTGAAAGAGAGGTTATTTTTAAAGATGATTTAGTAAAAATCTTTGGAGAAAGACCTTTCGGAAAGAAGCAAGAACCTGAAATTACAACTGAAGAATAGTTTTTTATTTTAATGAATTTTTTCAAGAAATTATTTAAAACATATCAAGAATCATCTAAAGAAAAGAAAACCAACGAACAAGAGGTTAATTTATCTTTAGATGATTCTTTTGTTCATCATTTTATTAATAAAGGAGGGAAATTTTTATATTGCACTTCGATGAGCGAAGTAAGTAATAATTTGAAGAAAATTTTACAGGAGAATCACTGGAATAAGGTAACATGTACTGATTTTGATTTACTAAAAATTACGAAAGAAAATAATATTTCTGTACAAAGCCACTTCTCAACATCAACTCCTTTCTTTACATCATGTGAACATTTAATTGCAGATAAAGGAGACATTTTATTCTCTTCTAATCAGTTAGGTAGTCTCAAGCTAGCTTCAGTCTCTAAGCATTTTATTGTATATGCTACCACAAGCCAATTTGTAAAAAATACAAGTGAAGGATTAACAGGTATAAAAACACACTTTAGTGGCAATATACCCACTAACATTAGTTCTGTAAAGAATTATAATTTTGAAGTAGAAGATGATAATTTCTTAAGTTATGGTAACAATAACACAAAAGATTTATATTTGCTACTCTTTGAAGACCTTTAAAATATGTCTAACTTTTTTATAAGAATCTTTTCTGCATTAGTATATGCTATGCTCTTTATCTCTGCTATTCTTTTCTCAGCAGAAACATACATAGGATTATTAGTAATATTTGCTAGTGTCTGCATTTGGGAACTTTCTAAAATAATCAAATTAAAAAGTGTTATTCCTTATATTCTTATAGCTTTGGCAGCATATATATCAGTACAAAAACTAGGTTTTAAATACAATCCCTTTTTACTGGCTATTAATTTAGTAGGATCTTTTATTTTGATATATTTACTTATCTCTTCTAAACCTATAATTATCAATACTTTTAGTCGAAAAAATTTTTTACAGTTTATATATTTACTATTGCCGTTTTACTTTTTAATGAATCTTCCTTTCGTTAACAATACGTATCATCCCAACATTATTATTTACATAATGCTTATTATTTGGACCAATGATAGTTTTGCTTTTTTAGTTGGTAAAAGCTTCGGAAAGCGTAAACTTTTTGAAAAAGTTTCTCCTAAAAAAACAGTCGAAGGGTTTATTGGTGGTTTATTATTTTCTGTTATAGCAGGGTTAATCATAGGTTACTATTCAGGGATTTTATCTATATTAGATTGGGGTATCATAGCTATTATTGTTGCTATTTTCGGATCGTTAGGAGATTTAGTAGAGTCTAAACTTAAAAGACAAGCCAAAGTAAAAGATAGTGGTACTATAATGCCCGGACATGGAGGGTTATTAGACAGGTTAGACAGCTTGTTTTTCCTTGCTCCATTCGTATATTTGTATTTACATTACATCGTATAAAACTGTCTCTTTAAATAATTATTCCGCTTTATGGAAGAAGATGATTTAGATTTTAAATTTAAAGAAGCTTATAAAATAGCATCTGAATTAGAGGAAAAACTTCCTCCCGATGTTATGCTAAGGCTATATGCTTACTACAAACAAGCTGTAAAGGGAGATCGATTTACTTTTAATGATAACAGCGATATACGAAATGCTTTCAAATTTAATGCTTGGATGCAACTAAGAGGTATGGAAGAGCACGAAGCAAAAAAAGAATACATCAAACTAGTAAATTCAATTATAAAATAAATCTCATGAAAAAAATTATTTATTCTTTAGCTATCTGTTTTACAGCTTTTCAAATAATTTCTTGTAAATCAGAAGCAAAAAAAGAAACAGAAACTACCAACCAAGAAGTTACCACCGAAAAAAAAGCTGCATTTGTACTACAAGATGCTGATAATTCAATAAACTGGACTGCATATAAAACTTCTGAAAAAGTACCTGTAAAAGGAGAATTTCAAAAGGTAACTATTACAGCAGGTGGTGAGGCTAGCACAGCTAAAGAAGCTATTCATAATGCTGAATTTTCTATTCCTGTAAGTAGTGTTTTTACAAAAGATACCAGTAGAGATTTCAAAATTAGAAAATTTTTCTTTGGGGTAATGGATCAAACAGAATTGCTTTCAGGAAAGTTAGTCTTAGAAAATGATTCTTTAGGATATGCTAACTTAACTATGAATGGTGTTACCAAAAAACTTCCTTTTAAGTACACTTTAAATGAAAAAACGTTTAACCTAAACACCACAATGAAAATTACCGACTGGCAAGCTGAAGAAGCGTTAAGTTCGTTAAACACTGCTTGTAAAGATTTACACAAAGGTGCTGATGGGGTTTCTAAAACTTGGGACGAAGTAGCTTTAAACATTACCTCTGTTTTTAAATAAAAATAGACTAGTATAGTGGTGTTCTAAAATAGATACACGGTTAATGATATTAATTTTAAATGCATTGAAGTTAACTTCAATGTATTTTTATTATGTATTAGCTTACGAGTTTTCTATTTATACAAAATTTTAGATTGTACTAAAAATACAGACTATTAATCAAACTTTCTGGTATAACTAAAACACTCTAACAAAAAAACGCTCTTGAAATTGTTTCAACAGCGCATTGTTTTTTATGTTTTACCTAACTACTAGGTTTAATAAATGTTAAGTTTATCGTCTACTATAATTGGGTGCTTCTTTGGTTATGGCCACATCATGTGGGTGACTCTCATTAATTCCACTTGCTGTGATACGAACAAACTTACCATTGTTCTTTAAAGTCTCAATATCTTTTGCTCCGCAGTACCCCATCCCAGCACGTAACCCTCCAACAAACTGATGGATACTTTCTTGCAATTCTCCTTTGTAAGGAACACGCCCTACAATTCCTTCTGGAACCAATTTTTTAATATCGTCTTCCACATCTTGGAAATAACGATCTTTAGAGCCTTGTCTCATCGCTTCTACAGATCCCATTCCACGATATGATTTGAATTTTCTTCCTTCGTAAATAATGGTTTCTCCTGGCGATTCTTTAGTTCCTGCTAATAGTGATCCTAACATTACACAATCAGCTCCTGCCGCAACTGCTTTTGGAATGTCTCCTGTGTAGCGAATACCACCATCGGCAATTACTGGCACCCCACTTCCTTTAATGGCTGCAGCCACTTCTAAAACTGCTGAAAATTGGGGGAATCCTACTCCTGCTACCACACGAGTTGTACAAATAGACCCTGGTCCTATTCCTACTTTTATCGCATCTGCTCCTGCTTCTACTAAATATTTTGCTGCTTCTGGTGTGGCAATATTACCTACTACAACATCTAATTTTGGGAATTTTGCTTTTACCTGTTTTAATACGGAAACGACTCCTTGAGTATGTCCGTGTGCTGTATCGATAATTACGGCGTCTACTCCCGATTTTACCAATGCTTCTGCTCTATCAACCGCATCGTGTGTTACACCCAATGCAGCAGCAACACGCAAACGTCCGTAAGAATCTTTATTAGCTATTGGTTTTTGCGTTAACTTGGTTATATCTCTGAAGGTAATTAATCCAACTAGCTTATCATCATCATTAACAACTGGCAATTTTTCAATCTTATTTTCTTGTAAGATAACCTCCGCATCTTGTAATGAAGTCCCTTCCGCTACGGTTACCAAATTTTCAGATGTCATAACTTCAACGATAGGACGTTCATTATTTTTTTCGAAGCGTAAATCACGATTCGTTACAATTCCTAGTAATTTTCCTGCCTCATCTACAATCGGTATGCCTCCAATTTTATGTTCACGCATGGCTTGTTTTGCATCTATAACAACCGCATTTAGCGATAACGTAATTGGGTCGATTATCATTCCACTCTCCGCGCGTTTTACCTTACGAACTTCTTGAGCTTGTTGGGCAATCGACATATTTTTATGCAATACTCCTATTCCTCCTTCTCTAGCAATAGCGATTGCCATTGCAGATTCAGTTACCGTATCCATAGCTGCAGATACAATAGGAACATTGATGGTAATATTTCTTGTAAATTTTGTTTGAATTGAAACTTCTCTTGGAAGTACTTCCGAATAAGCAGGTACTAGTAAAACGTCATCATACGTTAGTCCTTCTCCTACTATTTTATCTTGATGAGCTTGCATGTGCAATCAATTTAGTGTGTTGTTAATTAATTGCATGCAAATATACTATAAATAATACAAAAACAATCTTTAATTTTTAGTCCCCTATTTTTTTCTTCTTATAAATTTGTTTTTTGGGTTTTTAATCTTTTAAGAAGAACGTTTATAGTCAAGTTTTGCACGCCTAGGATTTTGTTGTGCTATTCCTTTAAAAGGATTGTTAATTTTAGTGTACTATTCTGAAAATTTCAGTTACTAAATTATGACAATTCATGGAAAATAATGTTCTAAAAAAAGAGAGTACGGTTACTTCTATTACTACGCCCAATGAAGTGTATCCGAGGGTATCTAAAGAGTTAATTACCGAAATTAATAATATGTTATCGTATGCCATATATAATGGTATTGTAATTAATACAGAGGTAAACTCTTTGATTGAAAGCAAGGATTTGAGCGACTTGATAAATGCGCACAATATTTTAGTTAAAAATATTGCACCAGCCACTCCAAAATCTATAGAATACACCAAAAAACTACGTACTAGCGGAGAGAAAAAATCAATATTTGGCAAGCTTCCAATCGTTAGAAACTTGGTTTTTTTAGCACTTTTCTTTTTGATTTTATTCGTTGTTACTGCATTGTCTCCTAATGTTAATAACGACTCTTTAGATAAAGGTCTGATGAATAACTCAGGAATGTCACTGCTTTTAAACCTTTCTTTTTTGGCTTCTGTATCTGGTTTGGGTGTTGTGTTCTATTTGTTAAAAAAAGTGAGTGATTCTATTAAAGAGTCTACCATGGTTTCAGAAGAATCTATTTCTTATTTTGCCCAAGTTGTTCTTGGAATTATTGCAGGACTTATCATGTCGGAAATCATTTCTTTTTACTCTAGTAAACCTGAAGGTATAAACCTATTTAATAAAGGAATTTTAGCCTTGATTGGAGGGTTTTCGTCAGAAGCAATTTTCAGTATTCTACAAGGAATTATAGATCGGATTAAATCCATTTTTATTGTATCAAAATCTAATTAATACTATTACTTAAACTCACATAAAAATAAACAGGTTGTTTTTTGTTTATAAATTGAATAATCGCTTACTTAGTAACAATCAAACTTAGCTTACTCTCACTGCAGCCTGTTTTTAATTTAAAATATACTTATGAAGTACTTTTACATTTATATTATTTTTAGCATTTTGCTGCTGTCTTGCGCTAGTGTTCCAAGTTCTACAATAACACTAACCAAAGAAGTAATTGAAGAGGCTGACAATATGCATCAGCTAAACGTGTCTTTAGTCAACCGTCTTTTTGATGAACGAAAAGAAAAAATAAATTTATTTATTGAAAATAAATATACGCCTACTTTATTAAAAAAATATGAAGACTTGTTACCCGATTCTATAGATTATAAGAAGGAATTACCCTATATTCTTAGTAGTATTATTCCGATAATTAACCATAAAAAAGATTCACTACAAGGTGTTTTAGATGTACAAAGACAAGATATTTTAAAGCAGCTGAACTCTAACTATGATGTGTATAGCAGTGCCTCCTCTTCACTTCAAAACCTTTTGAATTCTGTAGTTAAAATAAAGTCTACTGAAAGTGATGCTTTGATGGCTATTGATAAGCTGACAGGTGATCGGGTGGATGTTAAAAAAGTAGAAAACACCATAAATCAGAGTATAGAAAAAACAGGAAATACACTCGATAAATTAATCTCAATTGAAAAAGTAATTAACCAAAAATAATTAATATGAATTCTGTAGATTGGAATAAAATTGCTCAAGAAGCGGCATCACAAACAGACAGCGAGTTTAATGCACAATTAGCTAGTTTAACAAACCTAAAAATTAGTGAGGTAGATGCCTTTATAAAGGAAAGTAAGATTACCAACGCCAATGCGGTAAAAACGCTAAAATTGGTTAATGACACTACTATTGATAACAATGAAAAAGCAAAAGCTATCTCAAACATCGAAAATGGCTTTAGCTTTATTATTAGTTTGGTATCTAAAATAATATAGAAAAAATAGTTTATCTAAAAATAGGGTTGTCTTTTATAAAAGCTGTTTTGTAGCGTTCACTAAAAAGAATTTTATCCCCGCTATCTAGAATTATAAGATTATCTTCAAAGTAAATCTCTTTGATTTTCTTTATGTTTACCAAGTAATTTCTGTGTACTTGTCTAAAATCGGGATTAGACAACATGTCTTTTAACTTGGTTAACGATAACTTTATCAAGTAGTTCCCTGAATCGCAAATAAGACTGCAATATTTTTCTTTAACTTCTATATAATTAATAGTAGCTACATCTACTTTAACCACACTTCTTTTTTCTTTACGAATAAAAAAGCAGGACTCAACACCGCATTATCAGATGCTAAGCTAATACTATTATTTTGTTGATAACAAGATTCTATCGCTAATTCTAGAGAAAACAATAGTTCTAGTTTGTTATACGGTTTTAAAAGATATATTAATGGATTCGTTAGTTTAGCTTCATCGAAAATTTCTTTTCCTTGCATGCTTGTTAAAAATAAAAAAGGCACATTAATTCCTTCTTTATTCAAGCGGTGTGCCAACGAAATTCCGTCTGGTCTTCCGTTAATCATAATATCTAATATAATGACGTCGAAAAACCTATTTCTAATTAATTTTTCTGCTTCTACGGCATTGTTTGCTAATGATACTTCGTAATCATTCTCTTCAAGGAAAGAAGACAATTCTAAGGCTTCTTCTTCCAAATCTTCTAACAGTAGTAATTGTAGTTTATTCATACTTTTATGCACTTGCATTGGGTAATAAAATTTTTATGGTAGTCCCCACTCCCAACTCACTATCAATGAGTAATTTTCCGTTATTTTTTTTAATTAGTGTTTGACATAGTAACATTCCTAACCCCACCCCTTCAGATCGGTTAATTTTATCGATGCTCAAGTCCTCCAAGCCTTTAATTTTTGCTAGTTTTTCTTCTGAAATTCCGAAGCCTGTGTCTTTGATTTCAACCGTACTAAACTCCTCAGAATCACTATAGGTTTTCACCGCTATTGTACCATTTTCTTCGGTATATTTTAGGGCATTGTCTAACAAGTTTCTCAACACTATTTTTAAGGACTCTTTGTCAGCTTTAACTAAAATACTAGGTTCCAACAAAGTAGTTAACGCAATATTTTTCGCTTCGGCAATTTCCTCAAAGTTATACACCGCCTGTTCTACCAGGGGTTTTAGAGGATATTCTTCTGCTTTAAACGATAACTGATTGTTTTGCTCTAACGACCAGTGTAGCACGTTGTTTAACAAATGACTGGTGCTTTCTGTTAAAGCAATGGCATTGTTAGTCGTTTCATTTACCGCATCGTACTCCTTGTTTTTTAATTGTCGCTTTAACTTTTCGTGTTGTCTTTTAATAGTATTGATAGGTGAACGTAAATCGTGAGACACTACCGAAAACAAATAATCTTTGGTTTTGTTCGCTATGTTTAACGCCTCTTTTTGTTGGGTAATTAACTTGTTTTTACCTTGTAATTTCTTATAAAAATACCCTAAAAAGCCCAAAAAAACTAATAAACCCGAAGCTCCTATGACCAAACTCTTTTGCACTACTGCCTGACGCTTTAGCTGTTCTTCTTGTAAGACAATTTCTTGTTGCTTTTGCGCTACCGCTAATTGTTTATCTTTTTCGGTCAGCTCCCAAATTTTATCACGGTTCCAAATAGAATCTTTCCAACGACCGTATTCTACATAATAGTCTACACTTTTTTGGTAGTTTTTTCGATTCTTCTCCACAACCGCCATGTTTTTGGCAGTATATTGTTTTAGCTCAACATCAGAAAATATCTTTGCTAATTCATAAGCTTCTTTAAATAACGGAATTGCTTCATCGTCTAAATATTGATTATAATAGACATTTGCTAAATCTATTTTAGTTCTTATCAAAGCAGCCGTATCTCTTACTTCTATAATTTCTAGTTCCTTTGAAAAATATATTTTTGCTTCACCATATTCTTTCATATGCATTAAACAAACTCCTATATTGTGATAAGCTTTTTTTTCTAAATCAGAATCCTTTAATCCGTTACTTTTTTCCCATTCTTTATAGTAATAGAGAGCTTCTTTAAAATTCTTTAATTCAAGATAAATTCTTCCTTTTTTTAAATTTTTTAAACCAATAAATTGACAACTATCTGAAATAAATTCAATATTTCTTAGAGCCTTCTTAAAAAAACCTTTATTTAGAGCGCTTACTCCTTGAATATAGTTTAAAATATTTTTTTTCTCAATATCATTGACTTCTTTAAACCCTAAACTACTATATACATAACAAGAGTCGTAATTTCTCTCTTTATAAAAAGAAAAAGCTTTGCAGAAAGCTTTTTCTTTAGATTCAGCACATATCTCCTCTATTCTTTTATGTAATTTTTCTAACTCACTCTCCTTTTTTTCATTGATTTGTGAATAACCTATAAAAAAATAAAGAAAAAAACTAATGGATATTAAATGTTTCATTTATTGACCTCCAGTTGTAGGCACACTTACAGTCCCCCTATCTGTTTCAGGGTCTTCGTTATCGTCGCGTACATAAATCATATCCACGGGTTCGGTACCTTCCTCTAAAGTATAGGTAAACTGTACATAATATAAATCGTAGGTGTCGGCTATTTCATCACAATTAAACTCCACTCTAAAATCTCTACAAGAATAGGTAACTGGATTTCCATTTTTATCTAAAACATTCACATTGATTACTCCGTAGTAGTTTAAGTAAATATCATCTTTTTGAAGTGGTAATCCACTTTGGTTACTTACTGGATTGAGTTGATTCGAAGGAATGTATGCCACTGCCGTCACCGTATAGGTAGTGGTTCCCGTCATTTCACTAGAAGAAATATTCGTTAAAGGTCCGCTTGCTATATCTGCAGCAGCAATGTTAATATTTAACTTTTTAAAATCTTCTAAAGTTAACGTAACTCCGTTAACACTTACTGGATTTGAATTGTTCATGTTGTTTTTCTTTTATTTGATTAGTACGTTAAAAGTACAATTATAAAAAGAAAAGAAAAAATAGTTTATTGATAATTTACGGTAGCTACAGAGAAGCTTATATTTTTATAGTTCCTGTACTTTTTTAGAGTGTAACTGCTATCAATGGTTTTGTTAATTTCTTTCTAATAGAGATCCTTTAATGGAATGAATTCTAGAAGTTGAGTTAAAATTGAAATAAATGTTGATTAAAAAAAGAGTTGGATTTCTACATAGATGTATTAAAAATTTACTACTAGAATTATTATTTATTATCTACTCTAATGTAGAATTTAGCTAGATAAAGTCATAAAAAAACCTCAATCTATTAAAGATTGAGGTTTGTTTTTAAAGAAAGGCGACGACCTACTCTCCCACCAGTGGCAGTACCATCGGCGCTAATGGGCTTAACTTCTCTGTTCGGAATGGTAAGAGGTGAGCCCCATTGCGATAATCACCTTAAGTTTTGAGTTGGAAAGTTTCTTGGTTTATAAAGTGTAAAAGTTATCTACTAACTTTTTAACTTTTAACTACCTAACTTTTCAACTGCAGCTCTTTCGCTGCTTATAAGTTAACATACTAGTAAAATCATATCATAAATTATCAAAGAGTTTCGCTCCCCCTTCCTTTACAAAAAAGGGGGAGGCTTTATACATAAGCCTATGGGTTATTAGTACTACTCGGCTACATACATTACTGCACTTACACCTATAGCCTATCAACGTGGTGATCTTCCACGACCCTTTAAAGAAATCTCATCTTGTGGTGGGTTTCGCGCTTATATGCTTTCAGCGCTTATCCCTTCCCGACGTAGCTACTCTGCAGTGCCCCTGGCGAGACAACAGATACACTAGAGGTCAGTCCAACTCGGTCCTCTCGTACTAAAGTCAGATCCACTCAAATTTCTAACGCCCACAGCAGATAGAGACCGAACTGTCTCACGACGTTCTGAACCCAGCTCGCGTGCCACTTTAATGGGCGAACAGCCCAACCCTTGGGACCTTCTCCAGCCCCAGGATGTGACGAGCCGACATCGAGGTGCCAAACCCCCCCGTCGATGTGAGCTCTTGGGGGAGATCAGCCTGTTATCCCCGGAGTACCTTTTATCCTTTGAGCGATGGCCCTTCCATGCGGAACCACCGGATCACTATGCTCTACTTTCGTACCTGATCGACCTGTATGTCTCTCAGTCAAGCTCCCTTATGCCATTGCACTCTACGCACGGTTACCAAGCGTGCTGAGGGAACCTTTAGAAGCCTCCGTTACTCTTTTGGAGGCGACCACCCCAGTCAAACTACCCACCACGCACTGTTCTCATTGCTGAGTTAGGCTCTAGATAAGCAAAGGGTGGTATTTCAAGGATGACTCCACAACGCCTAGCGACGCCGCTTCATAGTCTCCCACCTATCCTACACATTACTTATCCAAAGTCAATACGAAGCTATAGTAAAGGTTCACGGGGTCTTTTCGTCCCGCTGCGGGTAATCGGCATCTTCACCGATACTACAATTTCACCGAGCTCATGGCTGAGACAGTATCCAGATCGTTGCACCATTCGTGCAGGTCGGAACTTACCCGACAAGGAATTTCGCTACCTTAGGACCGTTATAGTTACGGCCGCCGTTTACTGGGGCTTCATTTGATTGCTTCGTATTGCTACTAACAACTCCACTTAACCTTCCAGCACCGGGCAGGTGTCAGGCCTTATACATCATCTTTCAATTTAGCAAAGCCCTGTGTTTTTGATAAACAGTCGCCTGGATCTTTTCACTGCGGCCAACATTGCTGTTGGCGACTCTTCTCCCGAAGTTACGAGTCTATTTTGCCTAGTTCCTTAGCCATGAATCTCTCGAGCACCTTAGAATTCTCATCCCAACTACCTGTGTCGGTTTACGGTACGGGTTCTTATAAACTGAAGCTTAGAGGGTTTTCTTGGAAGCCTTTAGGCACACTATCCACGCATCCGAAGACTTGTGGTACTATCGTACTTCAGCTAGATCTGCGGATTTGCCTACAAATCTAATACCTACATACTTCAACGAACTATTCCGTCAGTTCGCGGTGCTTTCATTACTCCGTCACCCCATCGCATTTATAAGAAGTACAGGAATATTAACCTGTTGTCCATCGACTACTCCCTTCGGATTCGCCTTAGGTCCCGACTAACCCTCAGCTGATTAGCATCGCTGAGGAAACCTTAGTCTTTCGGTGAGGGGGTTTCTCGCCCCCTTTATCGTTACTTATGCCTACATTTTCTTTTCTATACGTTCCAGCATACCTCACAGTAAACCTTCTACACATATAGAATGCTCCCCTACCACTTATATAAGTCCATAGCTTCGGTAATATGTTTATGCCCGATTATTATCCATGCTCGACCGCTCGACTAGTGAGCTGTTACGCACTCTTTAAATGAATGGCTGCTTCCAAGCCAACATCCTAGCTGTCTGGGCAGTCAAACCTCGTTTCTTCAACTTAACATATATTTGGGGACCTTAGCTGATGGTCTGGGTTCTTTCCCTCTCGGACATGGACCTTAGCACCCATGCCCTCACTGCTGATAAACATTTTATAGCATTCGGAGTTTGTCAGGAATTGGTAGGCGGTGAAGCCCCCGCATCCAATCAGTAGCTCTACCTCTATAAAACTCTTAATCAACGCTGCACCTAAATGCATTTCGGGGAGTACGAGCTATTTCCGAGTTTGATTGGCCTTTCACCCCTACCCACAGGTCATCCAAAGACTTTTCAACGTCAACTGGTTCGGTCCTCCACGGTGTGTTACCACAGCTTCAACCTGCCCATGGGTAGATCACTCGGTTTCGCGTCTACTACTACTAACTATAGCGCCCTATTCAGACTCGCTTTCGCTGCGGCTGCACACCTGAAGTGCTTAACCTTGCTAGTAACAGTAACTCGTAGGCTCATTATGCAAAAGGCACGCCGTCACACAGTAAATGTGCTTCGACCGCTTGTAGGCGTACGGTTTCAGGTTCTATTTCACTCCCTTACTTAGGGTTCTTTTCACCTTTCCCTCACGGTACTAGTTCACTATCGGTCTTTCAGGAGTATTTAGCCTTACCGGATGGTCCCGGCAGATTCATACAGGATTACTCGTGTCCCGCACTACTCAGGGTACTGCTATATCCTCTTCGATTACCTTTACGAGACTATCACTCTCTATGGTTCGTCTTTCCAAACGATTCTAGTTCTCTTAGATTCTAATGTCGCAGCCCTACAACCCCAATATTGCCGTAACAATATTGGTTTGGGCTAATCCGCGTTCGCTCGCCACTACTAACGGAATCACTTTTGTTTTCTCTTCCTCTGGTTACTTAGATGTTTCAGTTCACCAGGTTCGCCCCACTTACGTGGTAATACATCTTCAATGTATTGGGTTGCCCCATTCGGAAATCTACGGATCAATAGGTATGTGCCCCTCACCGTAGCTTATCGCAGCTTATCACGTCCTTCTTCGCCTCTGAAAGCCTAGGCATCCTCCATACGCCCTTATTTAGCTTATTGTACTTTTTGCTGTAGTATCTCTACTACAACGAGCTCTTTATATATTTAAAAATTTAAAAATTGAACTATTCAATAATTAAAATCTTAAATCTTGATTCTTATAAAAAATATCTTGTTAGATTATTAATCTAACGCTCTATCTTGATTCTTTACGATATCATTTTACCAATATGTCAATGAACGTGGCGAATCGCCACTGATAAGTATTATCAGCGCAATTCGTGCAGTACTCTGAAACAATGTGTATTGTCTCGAGGCACTGCCTCGTGGAGAATATCGGAGTCGAACCGATGACCTCTTGCGTGCAAGGCAAGCGCTCTAGCCAGCTGAGCTAATCCCCCATTTGAAATTCAGAATTATGAATTCAGAATTACGAATTTAGAATTCCCTAGCTCCTAGAATTTCCTTTCTTAACTAAATATCTTAAATCTACTATTCAATCTTTGAATTTTTAAATCCTTTAATCTTTCAATCTTTGAATTCTTAAATCTTTCAATAAATTGTAGTCTCGGGCAGACTCCCCTCGGCTACGCTCGGGATAAACTTCTCGTCTGTCTCGACTATTAAGTAGTCTCGGGCAGACTCGAACTGCCGACCTCTACATTATCAGTGTAGCGCTCTAACCAGCTGAGCTACGAGACTTTTTTTAGCCCTTAGCTTGTAATTCTCAGATATTAGTACCAATACTAACAACCAAAAACTATCAACTAACAACTAACTTAAGATCTTAGTCTATTTCTTTAAAATTAACAGCAAAAGAGTAAAATGTACCTCTATTGTAACTCACCATCTTTCTCTAGAAAGGAGGTGTTCCAGCCGCACCTTCCGGTACGGCTACCTTGTTACGACTTAGCCCTAGTTACCAGTTTTACCCTAGGCAGCTCCTCTCGGTAACCGACTTCAGGCACCCCCAGCTTCCATGGCTTGACGGGCGGTGTGTACAAGGCCCGGGAACGTATTCACCGGATCATGGCTGATATCCGATTACTAGCGATTCCAGCTTCACGGAGTCGAGTTGCAGACTCCGATCCGAACTGTGATATGGTTTATAGATTCGCTCCTATTCGCATAGTGGCTGCTCATTGTCCATACCATTGTAGCACGTGTGTAGCCCAGGACGTAAGGGCCGTGATGATTTGACGTCATCCCCACCTTCCTCGCGGTTTGCACCGGCAGTCTCGCTAGAGTCCTCAGCTTTACCTGCTAGCAACTAACGATAAGGGTTGCGCTCGTTATAGGACTTAACCTGACACCTCACGGCACGAGCTGACGACAACCATGCAGCACCTTGTAAAGTGTCCGAAGAAAAAGGTATCTCTACCCCTGTCACTCTACATTTAAGCCCTGGTAAGGTTCCTCGCGTATCATCGAATTAAACCACATGCTCCACCGCTTGTGCGGGCCCCCGTCAATTCCTTTGAGTTTCAATCTTGCGATCGTACTCCCCAGGTGGGACACTTATCACTTTCGCTTAGTCACTGAGCCTAAACCCAACAACTAGTGTCCATCGTTTACGGCGTGGACTACCAGGGTATCTAATCCTGTTCGCTCCCCACGCTTTCGTCCATGAGCGTCAGTATATACGTAGTAGACTGCCTTCGCAATCGGTATTCTAAGTAATATCTATGCATTTCACCGCTACACTACTTATTCTATCTACTTCCGTATAACTCAAGTCAACCAGTATCAAAGGCAGTTCCATAGTTAAGCTATGGGATTTCACCTCTGACTTAATTGACCGCCTGCGGACCCTTTAAACCCAATGATTCCGGATAACGCTTGCACCCTCCGTATTACCGCGGCTGCTGGCACGGAGTTAGCCGGTGCTTATTCTTACGGTACCGTCAAATAACTACACGTAGCTACGTTTCTTCCCGTATAAAAGCAGTTTACAACCCATAGGGCAGTCTTCCTGCACGCGGCATGGCTGGTTCAGAGTTGCCTCCATTGACCAATATTCCTCACTGCTGCCTCCCGTAGGAGTCTGGTCCGTGTCTCAGTACCAGTGTGGGGGATAATCCTCTCAGACCCCCTACCTATCGTTGCCATGGTAAGCCGTTACCTTACCATCTAGCTAATAGGACGCATAGTCATCTTGTACCGATAAATCTTTAATAAAAAAGTGATGCCACTTCTCTATACCATGGAGTATTAATCTTCATTTCTAAAGGCTATCCTCCTGTACAAGGCAGATTCTATACGCGTTACGCACCCGTTCGCCGGTCGCCATCTTCCCGAAAGAAATGCTGCCCCTCGACTTGCATGTGTTAAGCCTGCCGCTAGCGTTCATCCTGAGCCAGGATCAAACTCTTCATTGTATAATCTTTAATATTATAAATGTTAAGTTCCAAAAGAATTTACGAAAACCTAATCTCTTAAACTTTCTGTGGTAATTCTACTCTTTAATTACGCTGTCAATTTCAATATTTTTCAATGAACTTGGCTCGTCGCTAATAACAAACTTAAATTTGTATCTTTAACAAACCTTTTGTAGAAATACTAGAATCGAACTAGTGGCTTTATGCCTTCCAAAATTTCTTTATCTATACCGCTCTCTAAAAGCGGATGCAAATATATAAACTATTTTTATTCTGACAAAAACTTTTTTAAGTTTTTTTCTCGTTTATACTACCGCACTATTTTAATGAACTCAGTCCCTAAAAAAACAGGATTGCAAAGATACTTACTTTACGAACTACTATGCAAGAAAATGCTAAACTTTTTTTATCCTTTTTCTATACCCTATTCCTATGAACTGTCGCTAACTTCTATGCATACCGCTTTTCCGTTTGCGGGTGCAAATATAGAACCCTTTTCCTTATCAACAATGAGTTTTTTAAACTTTTTTAAAACCTTTTTTGTAACTGTTTATATATAAAGATGTTGCTGTTTGTTGGCTGTTGGAAGTTAGCTCTTAGTTGTTAGCTCTTAGCTGTTGGCTATTTGTAATGAGATAATGAGGAAATGATACAATGATGTAATGAGGAAATGAGGAAATGAGGAAATGTAGGAATGATTAATAATTATAACTATTTCTAACAACTGCCTACTGATAATTGTTCTCTGATTACCATCATGAGATAACCACGTCGCTATCACTCCTCGTTATAAGGGTTGGTTTGATTACTGAAAACTAGAAATTGTTCATTTATAATTGTTAAATGAATTCTTAACTCTTAGCTGTTGGCTATTTGCAATGAGATAATGTAGTAATAAGGAAAATGAGATAATGAGATAATTGAACAATGAAGAAAAAGAAGTTTAATAAAGTTGTTGGTAAAATTCGATTTATACAGAGAGCGTACTTTTAGAACCATAAAACGATGGTTCGATAGAGGAATTGCAAAGCTTAGAAGAATAGCTAAAATCCAAGTACAAAATTTAATGAAATCATTTGCTACAATCTACATAGAAACCTTATGATAATTGATTCTAGCTATGAAAAATAAGAGAGAAAAACACTTCCTTCATAATTAAAAATCAACTAAAAATAACGCTTAAATAGAGATAAAAATACCCTGAAAAAACACACTAAATGAACTTAGCTTTAGCTATGGTTTTGCTACATTTTTAATCTAAAAAAGATTCTAGATTTGGTATTCCATTTTTTTTACTTATATTTACCGCGTTAATTGGTTGTAGTTAACAATTGTCAAACACTAAACGAAGCACAAATTATGAAAAAATTCCCCTTAATAATCGCAGCTTTGCTCATATCTCTAGCAGCTGTTGGTCAGGAAGAAGTATGTACAAGCCCTGATGAATCTATAGCAGATCCAAACAGTATCACTAAATGCGCAATTGAAGACACTGAAAACGGTGCAAAAAAACAATTATCTATTGAGGTTTCTACAAGAAGACGTGTTGTTCGTAAAAATAAACAGGCGGTTTCTGCCATTGGAGGAGATATTAATTCTTCTCAAAAAGTAGCGGATATTAAAAAGAATTCTTTATTGATAGGGAAACTCGAACTAGATGACAATGCTGCTAACATTGAAAAAATACCTTTTAACCTTGTTGAAGAAATTCCGTTGTTTGGTAAATGTAATAGTGTTCCTTTAATCAAACAGGCGAAGTGTTTTGAAACTAACATGACCAAACATATAGTTAAAAATTTTAATTACCCTAAAGAAGCTATTGAAGCTGGCATACAAGGTAGAGTATTAGTTCAGTTTACTATTAACGAACAGGGGAACGTTGAAGATATATTATTGCGTGGTCCTCAAGGAGGAGAAGCTTTAGAAAATGAGGCACGTAGAATTATTAACAGCCTTCCTAAATTTATACCAGGAAAACACAACGGTAAGACAGTAAAAGTTAAGTATGGAGTTCCTATTACTTTTAAAACTCCAGGAGCAAATAATTCTAACTCACGCACCACAAGAACTAAAAAAGCAATTACTAACACAAGAAAAGTTTCGGAAGAAAAAGCTATCACAGACTACGTTAAGTTTGCACAAGTACATAATATACCTCAATTCAAAACATGTGCTAATGCGCCTGATATGCAAAAATTACAATGTTTTAACGAAAGAATGATTAGTCACATTCAAAGAAACTTTAACTACCCTGCTGCAGCTGCTGAACAAAATATAGAGGGTAGAGTTTGGGTACGTTTTATTATAGACAAAAATGGTGAAGTAGCAAACATCACCATGAAAGGCCCTCAAAACGGAGAACTGTTAGAGCAAGAAGCGAAAAAAATGGTTTCTAAATTACCATCTTTTATTCCAGGTAAGCACAATGGTAAAATAGCTAATGTTGAGTATTACATTCCTGTTAACTTTAAGCTTCATGAATAACAACTTTTAAAAGTGTTTATATATTAAAAAAGCTTCTCTGTGAGAAGCTTTTTTCTATTTAAGAAAGGGTATCCGCCTTAAAATAAACTGACCATGACATCAACTCATCCTAGTACAATATAATATATTAAGGCGGGTTTCAACCCCGCCTTATACCAAATCTCTACATAGTTTTTTAGCTACTATTCCTTTTTAACTCATCATATCGTATTCTAAGTTTACTCTATTCAACAAAATACTCTATAACTTCGTAAACCTGTTAAAAGCTTCTCTTTCTAGTTCTTCTCTAAAACTAGGGTGTGCAATAGAAATTAGTGCTTTTGCTCGTTCTTTTAAACTTTTTCCGAACAAATTCACTACTCCATATTCCGTTGCTACATAATGTACATGTGCTCTTGTTGTGGTTACTCCTGCTCCTTCTTTTAAAAACGGAGTAATTTTAGAAACTCCTTTTACTGTTATAGAAGGCATTGCTATAATGGCTTTTCCTCCTTTTGATAACGATGCCGCTCTAATAAAATCCATTTGTCCTCCTACTCCCGAATATTGGTATTTACCAATAGTATCGGCACAAACTTGACCTGTTAAGTCAATTTCAATAGCACTATTTATAGCAGTAACTTTTGGGTTAAGCTTAATAATAGAAGTATCGTTTGTATAGCCTGCTTCTTTAAAATGAACTAGCGGATTGTCATCAATAAAATCATATAACTTTTTTGAACCAACAGCAAAACAAGTAACAATTTTTCCTGTTTTTATTTCTTTTTCTTCACCTGTAATTACGCCTTTTTCTATCAAAGGTAAAATTCCGTCAGAAAACATTTCTGTATGAATTCCTAGGCGTTTGTGATTTGCTAAATTATGCAATACCGCATTAGGAATGTTTCCTATACCCATCTGTAATGTTGCGCCATCTTCAATTAGTCCTGCTACATTTTCTCCTATTTTAGCCTCTATTTCAGAAGGTATTCCCGCAATAGATTCATGAATTGGTGAATCGACTTTTACTGCATAATCGATATTCCGTATATGAATAATACCGTCTCCATGAGTTCTAGGAACATTAGGGTTAACTTGTGCTATCACAATTTTAGCTGTTTGTATTGCTGGTAATGTGATATCTATCGAAGTTCCTAAAGAACAATATCCGTGCTTGTCGGGTGGTGAAACCTGAATAAATGCTACATCTAATTGGTATATACTACGACGGAATAACCAATGTATTTCGCTTAAAAAAATGGGAATGTAGTCTCCATTATTCATATTCACTCCTTTTCTTACGTTGTCTCCCACAAAACAGCTTATTAGTTTGAATGATTCACTGTAAGGTTCTTCTAAATATTTAGCCTTACCATGGGTATGAATTTGAATAATTTCTACATTACTTAAGTCTTGATAACGCTCACATAAAGTGTCTATCAATAAATTCGGAGTCATTGCTGCTCCTTGAAAAAATATTTTATTATTTGATTTTACAATGGCTACTGCTTCTTCAGCAGTAACAATCTTTAAATTTTCTGACATCTTATTCTTTTATTTGATTGGTACAAAAGTCATAAGAAAGTACTGCTTAATTAATGATAAAAATCATAAGATTAAACTATTTTACTAACCTATAATTGTATCAATAATAACAAAATTCCTCTATTCTTTCCTTTTTTATAGATTGTTTAATAATCAACTATATTATAGGTTATTTGATTCTTATAGTTTAACTTTTCATTCTCCAAAAAATCAGTAATCTCTACTTTAATCCGTATGCTACTTTATTAATGTATACAGTATTACGTACTGGTTTGAGTTTCCTTTTAAAATAAATAGTTCTTTCTGTGTCACATTATCAGCTTCATCACAAATAGTAACTTATTTAAACTAATTATAAATTATATTTTTTCAATTTTTTAAAAAAAGACTAAAAAGTCTTTAATTGCTTCACATTCAATACTATTCCTTATTAGTTTAAATGTGTAACGAATTGAAAAACCATATATTATGACAAATATCATGTTTATTATACCCTAATATTTATTAATTTGTTCAGGAAATTAACAACTATTTTATGCCTATAAAAAGTTATTTAGCCCATCCGCACGATGGCAAAAAAGACGAACTTATTAAAGCTTTATCATCCTTAAATGAATGTGAAGTAATACCTGCCGAGAATAAAGATGTTTTAGTAGTAGTTACCGAAACTGAAACCAAAGCAGAAGAAGATATTTTAAAACAAAAGCTAGAAACCATTGGTAGTTTAAAACTATTAGCAATGGTTTCTGGATTTAATACACCCATAAAGAATTAGCCCATGTACACTTCAACAACAAACAGACGAAGTTTTATAAAAAAAATGGCAGTATTATCTGCCATGACAGCAGCTGCTACCATGTTTCCAGGAATTATGTTTGCTAGCGAGCAAGAAGCTGAAATTCCTGAAGGTAATTTTGACTGGAAAAAAGGACCGTGTCGTTTTTGCGGAGTAGGTTGCGGAATTTTAGTAGGAATTGAAAACGGAAAAGCAGTTGCGGTTAAAGGAGACCCTAACTCTCCTGTTAACAAGGGATTGTTATGTGTAAAAGGATACCACCAAACAATGTGTATTCAATCAAGTGACAGATTAACACACGCCCTAGTTAAGAAAAACGGAAGGTATGTTAAAACACCTCTAAACGAAGCATTAGATTTAGTAGCCAGTAAAATGAAAGAGACTATTGAAAAGCATGGCAAAGATTCTGTTGCCATGTATACCTCTGGTCAATCTACTGTTCCTGAAGGGTATGTAGCTTCAAAACTAATGAAAGGTGCTATTGGAACCAATAACTTAGATTGTAATGCTCGTTTATGTATGGCAAGTGCCGTAGCGGGGTTTTTAACAACGTTTGGTGCTGATGAACCGATGGGATGTTACGAGGATTTTGATTATGCAGATTATTACATTACTTGGGGTAATAACATGGCTGAAATGCATCCTGTTTTATTCTCTAGAATGTTAGAGCAAAAAAACAGAAGAGGTGCAAAAATTATTGACTTCGCCACTAGAACAACCCGTTCAAGTATGGCTTCCGATAAATCTATTTTGTTTGAGCCTCAAACCGATTTAGCAGTAGCCAATGCAATTTGCTACGAAATAGTGAATAACGGTTGGGTAAATAACAATTTCGTTGAGAAACATTGTAATTTTAGTAAAGGACTTACCAACATGGGCTATGGTATGGAAGATAAGTTCAAATTTAAAGATAAACCTTCTAAAATTACATTTGAAGAATACAAGGAATTTTTAAAAGATTATACCCCAGAAAAAGTATCAAAATATGCAAAAGTATCTGTTAAAGATATTAAATATTTAGCCTCTATTTTTGGAGACCCAAATAAAAAAGTAATGTCTCTTTGGTGTATGGGAGTAAATCAACACACCAGAGGAACCTGGATGAATAATTTAATATACAATATTCATTTACTAACAGGTAAAATTTCACAGCCAGGTAACGGTCCCTTCTCTTTAACAGGACAACCTTCTGCCTGTGGTACTGCACGTGAAGTAGGAACATTTACCCACAAATTACCCAAAGGGGTGGTTATGAATGCAGAGCACAGAGCGTTGGCGGCTAAAATATGGAAAGTTCCAGTAGACAGAATTCCTTCAAAACCTACCTATCATACCACCGAGATGTTTAGAGCAGTAGATCGCGGAGACATTAAATTTATTTGGACTCAAGCAGTAAATCCATTGGTATCTCTACCTCGAACAAGTAGGTTTAGACCAGGTATGCAAAAAGAATCTTGTTTCGTAGTTGTTTCCGATGTATTTCCAACGCCTACTTCAGATGTTGCAGATGTTATTTTACCAGCGTCATGGCATATTGAAAAATCGGGTATTTATGGAAATTCGGAAAGAAGAACGCAGCACTGGGACAAGATGGTAGAAGGACCAGGAGAAACTACACCAGATGCTTGGATGTTTATTGAAGTAGCAAAACGTATGGGGTATGGCGACTTGTTTCCCTACTCAAAAGAGAATCACGTAGAAGAAATATATAATGAGTATCGTCAATTTCATAAAGGTAAAAAGCATGAAATGGCACCTCTTGAAGTTTTAAAAAATCAATCTGGGGCTATTTGGCCTTATGTAGATGGTAAATCAACACAGTGGCGTTTTAATTCGAAATATGACCCCGCTTGTTCAAATGGAGAAGATTTTCATTTTTACGGAAAGCCAGATGGAAAAGCGGTTATTTGGCAAAGACCTTATGAACCTGCGGCTGAGTCACCTGATAACGAGTATCCATTCTGGTTAAATACAGGTCGTGTTGTAGAACATTGGCATACAGGATCTATGACAAGAAGAATTCCTGTATTGCATAGAGCTATGCCTAATGCATACATTGAATTTCATCCAGACGATGCTAAAAAATTAGGCATTAGAAAAGGAGAGAAAGTAAAAGTAAGTTCTAGACGAGGTTCATGTATTTTACCAGCCTCTATAAATGAAAGAGGATTACCTACAAGAGGACAAGTATTTGTTCCTTTCTTTGATGAAAATATGTTAATCAATGATGTTACATTGGATGCTTTTTGTCCTATCTCTAAAGAGCCTGATTTTAAGAAATGTGCCGTTAAGGTAGAAAAAGTATAAATCATGAGAAAACGACTAGGTATTATATCTTTATTTATAATTCTCTTTATAAGTTTTATAACCGTATGGAATTACAGTTACCAAACAGGTAAAGAAGAAGCATATGTTCCCGTTGAAAACAGCAAAGAATATTTTACTATTCCATCAGAATCTGAAGTATTTAAACGCTCTAAATACGCTTTAGATTATAGTAACATGCCTGTTGATGAAAACCATCAACGAAGTATGAAAACATATTATAAAAATAGAGCTTTTTATGGTGCACCCCCAAGCATTCCTCATGTTGTAGAAGAAAAACAAACTATCGGAGATGCTAGCTGTTTACAATGTCATGAAAATGGAGGTTTTGTTGAAAAATTCAAGGCATATACTCCTGTTACACCTCACCCAGAATTAGTAAACTGCAAACAGTGTCATGTGGCACAAAAAGAGCAAACGTTATTTAAAACTGGTAATTTTTCTGTAGTTACAGGACCAGAAGTAGGGGTTAACAATGCATTGGTCTCAAGTCCTCCGGTGATTCCGCATCACATTCAATTGAGAGAAAACTGTTTGGCCTGTCATGCAGGTCCCAGCGCACCAAAAGAAATTAGAGTTACCCATCCCGAACGTGTTAATTGTCGCCAATGCCATGTGTTAAACACCAAAGCTACTGTAGACAATATGCAAGATTTCATGAGAAAAATTGAAAACTAATGAGAAAATATCAACATATAAAATTGACTAGCTTTTTTATTGCGCTGTGCATGTTAAGTACTTCATGTAAACACCATGAAGATGAATATCATAGTGTTACCGATAGAATAGAAGCTGAAAGTAATAATTACAAAGGTATTTCAATTTCCTCTGAAAAGTATTTTAATGAAATGAATATGATAGAGATTACAGAAAATGAAATAACTTTTTTAATTCCAACTAGAAAAGATAAAATTAAATCGTACAAATGTACTGAGTGTCACACGAAACCTTTAGAAAAAATGCAAGCTAAAGATATCAAAAAAGCACACTGGGACATTAAATTAAATCATGCCTCCTTAAACACTATGAACTGTATAACTTGTCATGATAGTAATAATATTAATGAATTGAAGAGTATAACTGGTCATAAAATTGATTTTAATGAAAGTTATAAACAATGCAGCCAATGCCATCAAAAACAACACAAAGATTGGGCAGGTGGTGCGCATGGGAAACAAATGGAAAGTTGGACCAACCCCAGAGTATCTATGACTTGTGTTAACTGCCATAATCCGCATAATCCTGGTTTTGATACCAAATGGCCTGCAGTATTTAATACGCAAATAGTAAAAGAACGTAAATAATTTAGGTATGAGCAACAATAACAAAAAATGGTTTACGCTAAACCTAAATAATAGACATCAACAGCAAAAAAGTTCTTGTAGTTGCGGAAAAACATCAGAAGGATGCAATTCACATGCTACGAATAATGAATTAAGTGAAGAAGCTTTTTTTGAAAAAGCTGTAAATGCTTCGATAGGTGAAGAAAGACACAAAGATGGTTTCGATCAAGTTTTTGACGTAAAAATGGATCGTAGATCTGCCTTTAAAAAACTAACCGCTAGTTTATTAATCGGAGCTGGTGCTATGTCTTCTTGTACCAGCATCACTTCTAGCGACGAATCTAAAGAAAAAGCTCAAATAGATTGGGAAGAGCAATTTAAAGGAAACTATAAATTAATGACAGATGAGGAAAAAGAAGCCACTGTAAATAGATTGGTTCGCTCTTATCAACTACGTACAGGAAAAACAATTAATATGTCTTCGAAAAATGCTGAAGATGATGTATTATTTGGATACGCTTTTAACATCTCAAAATGTCAAGGATATATGGATTGCGTAAGTGCTTGTGTTGAAGAAAACAATCAAGACAGAAATTCACAGATGCAGTACATAAGAATTCACGAAATGAAGGACGGTAAAGGATTCAATTTCAATGAAGCTGATGACAATTACTACCACGAAGTACCTGCCGAAGGACACTTTTACATGGGAACACAATGCTTTCATTGCGATAATCCGCCCTGCGTAGAAGTTTGCCCTGTACAAGCTACTTGGCGAGAAAAAGACGGATTGGTCGTAGTTGATTACGATTGGTGTGTAGGTTGTCGTTATTGTATGGCTGCCTGCCCTTATGACGGTCGTCGATTCAACTGGAGTAAACCAGAAGTTCCTGAAGAGGAAGTTAACCACAATCAGCATTATTTAGGAAATCGAATGCGAAAAAAAGGAGTGATGGAAAAATGTACTTTTTGTGTACAGCGCTCTAGAGCTGGCAAAAATCCAGCATGTGTTGAGGCTTGCCCTACTGGAGCTCGTATTTTCGGAAACTTGCTCGACCCTAATAGTACCATACGTTGGGTGCTAGAAAATAAAAAAGTATTCAGATTAAAAGAAGATTTAGGTACCGAACCCAAGTTTTGGTACTTCATGGACTAAAAAATATACAATGAAACAACTCAAAGTTTTTAAAAGTTTAGTTAAAGACAGTTTAGATGCTATTACCAAAGGTTCAAAAAAATACCATCTTTGGATGGCTTTTTTAACCCTAGCCATACTCATAGGCATGTATTGCTATTCTATTCAACTAGAGCGTGGTTTAAGCGTAACTGGAATGACAGATAGGGTAAGTTGGGGATTGTATATTTCTAACTTCACATTTTTAGTAGGTGTTGCCGCCGCCGCCGTTATGTTGGTAATGCCAACCTATGTATTAAAAGATATTGATTTTAAACAAGCCGTTTTAATTGGTGAGGGATTAGCAGTTTCTGCATTAATTATGTGTTTGGCTTTTGTTATTGCCGATATGGGAGGTCCTTCTGTACTATGGCACATGATTCCGGGTATCGGAGTATTTAATTTTCCTAATTCAATGCTTACTTGGGATGTAATCGTGTTAAACGGATATCTATTTCTTAATATTACCATTCCGTTTTATATCTTATTCAGACATTATCAAGGAAAAGAAGCAAAAGCTAGCGTGTATGTACCTGGTGCTATATTATCTGTTTTTTGGGCAGTAGCCATTCACTTAGTTACGGCATTTCTTTATCAAGGTTTACAAGCACGTCCTTTTTGGAACAATGCGTTGTTAGGTCCTCGATTTTTAGCTTCTGCCTTTGCAGCTGGTCCGGCTTTAATTATTTTAGTTTTGGCAATTATCAGAACCTTTACAGCTTTTAAAATTGAAGATAAAACTATTAAAAAAATTGCGATGGTAGTTACTGTTGCTGCTCAAATAAATATTATCATGTTAGTGTCTGAACTATTTAAAGAATTCTACGCTCCAACACACCATAGTGAAAGTGCTTATTATTTATTCTTCGGTTTAGACGGAAAAACAGCTTTGTTACCTTGGATATGGACTGCGATATCTTTAAATGTTTTAGCAACAGTTATTTTAACATTCCACAAGCTTCGTAACAACTTAAAAGTATTGTACTTCGCTTGTTTTATACTATTTATAGGAATATGGATTGAAAAAGGCTTCGGATTGATAGTTCCTGGTTTTATACCTGGTCCTTATGGGAAAATTGCTGAATATATGCCAACAGGTATAGAAATAGGAGTTACTTTAGGCATTTGGGCTTTAGGAGCACTAATTTTTACCATTTTAGCTAAAACAGCTATTGGTATTGAAACAGGGAAATTGAAATATAAAAAATAAAATCATTTTAGATATAACAGAAAAAGACTAACATAAAAATAAGTTAGTCTTTTTTATTTAATAACGTGATTTGGGAGTAATTTGTCCCATTCTTTATAGGCTATAGATACTAACATATTTGAAGACCTTTGTACGAAACTCTAAAAACTCTTTTTTACACAAAATATTATAATATGATAATGTAAAAGGCACACCCCTATTTCATGTGAAGCGTCTGTTTTATTAAAACATAAGTCTAAACCTAAAGCACAATATCATACCGTAAGACTCCCCCTAAAACTTCTAAAAAATTCTTTATAATTCAATCATAAAAGAAAGACAACACTTATTTTGAGATGACTATTTCTTAAAATCCTTTACACTCTGCAAAACAACTGCATCAAACGCTTCTCCTCCGTTGAGAAATTCACTTTTAATAGCGATATACTGAAGTGAATTAATCTTACCTTCCAAACGCATATAATCTTTTTCAGTAGTTAGAATGATTTTTTGTTCAGAGCGCAAGTCTTCATACGCTTTTTTAATAGTTGCAATATCTTTATCTGTAAAATTGTGATGGTCTGGAAAGTTTAACTGTTTATAACCTACTTTCTTTTTCTTTAAAAACTGTAACAAAGGAGTCGGATTGGCAATTCCTGTAATTAACAACACTTCCTTTTGTTGCAGGTCTTCAATCGACATTTCTTCTCTTCCTTTTATTGTTTCATCATACGCAATGGTTGTAAAAAACACCTGCTGATACGATTTAGGATGGAGTTTTTGTAGAATCTTTTCTTGCGCTGCTTCCGATAAATTTTCAGGACATTTGGTAACCACTATTACAGCGGCTCTTTTAGCTCCTCTCCTACTCTCTCGCAAATTTCCTGTGGGCAACAAAAAATCATTTACATATAAATCGTTGTATTTTGTAAGTAAAATATAGGTACTCGCCGTTACTTTTCTATGCTGGTACGCATCGTCTAGCAACACAACTTCTGGCGGATTCTCTCTCGCTAACAATTGCTGAATCCCATTAGTTCTATCGGCATCCACAGCTATCGTAACCTCATTTTTAAACTTTTTGTAAAATTGTAAAGGTTCATCCCCTACATCTTCAGCAGTATGTGTATCATTTACGATTTGAAAACCCTCTGTTTTACGCTTATAACCACGACTCAAGACCGCTATTCTATAGTCACTTTTTAATAAACGAATTAAATATTCAATTTGTGGAGATTTCCCTGTACCGCCCACACTCAAATTTCCAACAGCAATCACAGGGATATCAAAAGACGTAGATCGTAAGATACCAATATTAAAAAACCAATTGCGAATCCTCGTAATGACATCGTACAAAACGGCAAACGGAAACAATAAAAATCGAAGTAATTTCATTGTCTCAAAAGTAGTAATTTAGTTATAAAAAAGAAGTCAGGAATTAGAATTAGGTTCAGAGTTGGTAAATTCGTGCTTCTACATACAAACAAAACTCGTAACTTTAAGAACCTTGCAAATAGTTAAACAGTTAAACTTTGTAACTTTACAACGTTGTAACTTTTAAACTCAAAAAATGCAAATAAAAGACGTTACCAACTATATCGAGCAATTAGCACCTCTTTCGTATGCGGAAGATTTTGATAATGTTGGTTTATTAATAGGAAATTACACGACGGAAGTAACTGGTGTTTTAGTTACTTTAGATACCCTTGAAGAAACGGTAGATGAAGCAATTGCCAACGACTGCAACCTCATCGTCAGCTTTCACCCTATTATATTTAGCGGATTAAAAAAAATAAACGGTAACAATTATGTAGAACGTGTGGTACTAAAAGCCATTCAGCACAACATTGCTATTTATGCTACACACACTGCTTTAGATAATGTAAACAATGGTGTTTCTGCAAAAATGGGGGAAGTTTTGGGCTTAGAAAACATGAAAACACTCATTCCTAAAAAAGGAATCATTAAAAAGCTAACAACCTACGTTCCGAGCAAAGCAGCTACTAATCTTCGTGAAAAATTATTTGAAGCAGGTGCAGGAAGTATTGGAAATTACGATCATTGCTCTTTTAATATAGAAGGAAAAGGAAGCTACAGAGGAAATGAAAATTCTAATCCTACCGTAGGCGAAAAAGGAACGTTAATGTTTGAAGAAGAAACCTGTATTACCGTTACCTTCGATTCGTTTTTAGAACGAAAAATACGTACTACACTTTTTAAACACCATCCTTACGAAGAAGTTGCTTACGAAATTATTACTCTAGACAATCAACATCAACAAGTAGGTATGGGAATGGTAGGAGAACTTCCATCCGCAATGAATGAAAAAGATTTTTTGTTATTTGCAAAAAACACCTTTAAAACTGGGTGTGTACGACACTCAGAATTACGAAACAAACCTATTAAAAAAGTAGCGGTATTAGGAGGTTCTGGAAGTTTTGCCATATCAAGCGCAAAGCGCGCTGGTGCCGATGCTTATATTAGTGCTGATTTTAAATATCATGAGTTTTTTAAAGCCGAAAAAAACATTGTGCTTGTTGATGTTGGACATTATGAAAGCGAACAGTTTACAAAAAATATTTTAGTTGATTATCTTAATAAAAAATTTAGTACTTTTGCAATTATTTTAAGCGAAAAGAGTACAAATCCTATACACTATATTTAACAGATGGCAAAAAAGAAATAACGGTAGAAGAAAAATTAAGAGCGTTATACGATTTACAGTTAATCGATTCGAGAATTGACGAAATTAGAAACGTTCGTGGTGAATTACCTTTAGAAGTAGAAGATTTAGAAGATGAAGTTGCCGGATTAAACAAAAGACTTTCTAATTTAGCTGAAGATGTTAAAAATTTAGAAACTGATATTAGCAATAAAAAATTAGCGATTGAAGAGTCTAAAAACTTAATTAAAAAGTACGAAGAACAACAAAAAAATGTTCGTAACAACCGTGAATTCGATTCTTTATCTAAAGAAATTGAGTATCAAGAATTAGAAATTCAATTATCTGAAAAAAGAATCAAAGAATACAAGGCTAAAATTGCTCAGAAGAAAGAGGTTATCGAAAAAACGAAAGGAAAGTTAACACAACAAGAAACGCATTTAGCGCATAAAAAAGGAGAGTTAGACGCTATTTTAAAAGAAACTGAAAAAGAAGAAAAATTGTTGAAAGAAAAGTCTGAAGAATTTTCGCAATCTATCGACAAGCATTTACTAACAGCTTATAAAAGAATTAGAACCAAAGTAAGAAACGGATTGGCTGTAGTTGCTATTGAACGTGGTGCTGCTGGTGGTTCTTTCTTTACCATTCCTCCACAAGTGCAATTAGAAATCGCGAACCGTAAAAAGATTACCATCGATGAGCACAGTGGTCGTATTTTAGTAGACCCTGCTTTGGCACAAGAAGAAAAAGAAAAAATTGACAACTTATTTGCTTAATATTTTTTCTTTAAAATAGATACAAAGCCTCCATTTATTTTGGAGGCTTTTTTTATGTCTACCCTTTTCAGTAAAACTTATAATTGATACCATTTATAATTTCATACACTTTTTCAATACTTTCTCTGCCCTTTCTATATTAAATTTTGGATAGAATTTTTCAGTTATTTTTTCTTTCTCCCCCAACGCTATCGCTTTTTTAATATTAGCACAAAACGGTTTGGTAGACTGACCAAAAAAACGGGCTGTTCCCATATCGGATTCTGCTTTACTTAAAATAACTCTCGGGTTGTTAGGAGCTATTTTTAATGCTTTCTCATACAATCCTGCATTTTTCATCGATAGGGTCATTCCATATTTCTGTCCGTCAAAAGCCATGTACGAAGTATGTAATAATGCTTGCATAATTAATATTTCAGGGTTTTCGGGTGAAATAGAATTCGCAGTATCTATAAACTCCTGTGCCTTATGTAACTTCGCTATTCGCATTGCTTCCTCTTTTATTTGAAAACTTTCTAATATATAAATCGTTCCTGCATAATAAGATGGCAACCAATTTTCTTTTTCTACTTTAGAAATACGTTCGAATAATTGGGCTGCTTCTGTTGTTTTGTTTTCTTTCCACAACTCAAAAGCCTTTTCCATTCCTTTTTCATATTGGGTTTGTGCTGAGATACTGATGGTACATAGAAGTACTAATAATGTGATTATTTTTTTCATTTTTTGTTGATTTTAGTTTATACTTCAAATATCTTTTGATTGCGATGTTTTTTATAAAAAAGAACACCGAGCTGTTATTTTTTATGGCTGAATTGTGGTCGTTTATAAGTTATTTAACTGGTTCTCTTTTTTGTCATCGCTAATCGTCCAAAAGAACCCTACAAAAAAGAAACTATCGACCGATGGTATAATCGCCTGTCGATTAAAAAAACCTTCTGAATTTGGTGTATTCTTATAATTGTAACCAAATACATTCTGGGTACCTAAAACATTATTTATTGAGAAATACAAGATTTTTTGTTGACTTATTAAGTACGCCCAGTTTACACTTACCGAATGGTAGTTTTTAGTTTTCTCATTTAAAAACCCACCCTTATTAGGATTAGTGTAACTTCTTCCTGAAGCAAAATTATAACTCATTCCTACTTGACTCTTCCAATCTGGAATCCAATGTTTTGCAACAACCGATAGGTTGTGCGTTGATGCAAAATTAGGTCTTGCTTTTACTGGGTAGTTTTTGTAATCTCTTTCTGTATCTAACAACGAATAAGAAATCCAATAATCTGTATTTTTTATATTTTTATTATCTCTCCAAAAAACATCTATTCCTTTAGAAAATCCCTCTCCTGAATTTGAGAAATTTGAATATGGCAATGGTGTATCAGTATCGTATTTTACCAAATCTTGATATTTTTTATAATATCCTTCTATTCTTAGAATCTGTTTATTTTTTACATACTGATAATTCGCTATGAAATGAGATGTATGCGCTGCTTTAAACTGCGTATTGAATTTCAGATATTCGTTTTCAGGATTCTGATAAAAACGTCCGTAAGCAAATGAAAACTGTGCATTTTCTCCCGATTTATACGCTATCGAAGCTCTTGGCGAAATGGTAAACTCACGTAACAGCTCAGAATTTTCCATACGTAGCCCTATTTTCGTTCCTAATTTTTTAGAAAAGAAAATAGCTGCTTCTGCAAAACTTCCAAAGATATTATTATCAAATCCGTAGGTGGCATTTCCATTTATTTCACTGGTATAATCTTCAGAAAAATTGGTCATAAAATACTCAGCACCAACGTTCAGTTTGAATCGGTTTGAAAACCTCTTTTTCAATGTTGCTTTCACATGAGCTGAGTTTTCATTATCTACCACCTTATCATCTACTATATTTATTTTTGAGTTATCGTTGGTAAACGATACTCCTCCTGTAACTGTCCAATTATCAGCAAAGTGTTGTTTATAAGTTCCATTGAAATACAAGTTTCTATTTTTTAGCCCAAAACGAAATCCGTTTTCATAATTAATATTTTCTTGAATTAAATCGAAATCGGCATAACTATACGCCCCGTAAAACTTTAACAACGATTCGTTTTTAAATCTAAATCGATACACCGCTTCTCCGTTTAATGACTGAATTGGCTTCTTCCAAGTATTTCTATCAGGAAATAATTCTTGATAGGGTGCTAAGTTGATATACGAAGTATTGACGCTTAGCGAATTCTTTCCAAAAACTTGCGTATTTCCGACTCCTAAACCAACTGTCATTAACGATACATCTGTCTTCTCTTTTATTGCTTCGTCGTTAGTATTTAGCAATAAAACACTCGACAAAGCTTGTCCGTATTCCGCAGAATACCCTCCTGTTGAAAAGGTAATTCCTTTGAATAAAAACGGAGAAAATCGACCACGAGTAGGAATATTCGGTGCCGACGGGCTGTAGGGTGTAAATACTCGAATTCCATCAATAAAAACTTGTGTTTCACCCGCTTCTCCTCCACGCACAAACAAACGACCATCTTCACTTACCGAAGATGTACCTGGTAAGGTTTGTAACGCCCCAACAAAATCTCCTAAAGCACTTGCAGTGGTTACGACATCTAAAGGTTTTAAAGCGGTTACTTTTGCGTTATCTCCCGCTTCAAAGGTTCCTGCATTTATGATTACTGCATCTAAGGTATTGACATCTTCATGAAGTAGTATTTTTACATTTTTAAATGTTGCTACATCGGCGGTTTTTGTATACGTTTCAAAAGAAATAAAAGACAGCGTTAATGTTTGCAATCCTTTTTCTGAAGTTGTAAAAGAGAAGTTTCCTTTTTCGTCAGAGGAAGTTCCGTCGTAAGTTCCTTCTAAATACACATTAGCCCCTTCAATAGGAATCCCTTTCGCATCGGTTACTCTTCCTGAAATCGTAGTTTGTGCGATGACTAGTGTATACGTTAAAAAACACACTATAAGTAGTACTTGTTTCATTTTTGTTCGTTTTTGACACTACAAAACTGCTTTGTTTTCAAACTTCAACACAAAAAGAACTACCCAACTGTATAATTTTGTAGATGAACTGTTTTATGTATCAAAACGAAAATTACTCGACTGCTTACATTTTACCATTCTTGCTTTAGATTATTCAAATCTTGCTAAATTTTAATGTGCAATACCTACAATACTTTTGATAATGTTGTACTTTTACATAGTATAAATTAACAACAATGGCACACGATTTAAGTGACTATAGAAAATCTTACGAAAAAAGAGAGTTACTAGAGAGTAACTGTCCTGAAAATCCTATTGAATTATTTAGAGACTGGTTTTTTGCTGCAGATGAATCTGAAATGGTAGATGAGGCAAACGCCATGACTATTGCTTCAATCGGGTTAGACGGTTTTCCGAAAAGCAGGGTTGTCTTATTAAAAAAATATACGTGGGAAGGTTTTATTTTTTATACCAATTACAACTCTGAGAAAGGAAGGGCTATTTTAAACAACAATAATGTTTGTTTATCCTTTTTTTGGGCAGGTTTAGAGCAACAAATTATCATTAAAGGAAAAGCAGAGAAACTTGCTGAGAATTTATCTGACGGATATTTCGAGTCGAGACCAGACGGAAGCAAGCTTGGAGCTTGGGCTTCTAATCAAAGTGAAGTGGTTGCTTCACGTGGTGAGTTGGATGACAGGCTAATTTCTTTTGAAAAAAAGTTTAAAAATCAAGAAATTCCTAGACCTAAACATTGGGGAGGCTTTATCGTAAAACCTCTTTCTATTGAGTTTTGGCAGGGGCGTCCAAACCGTATGCACGACCGTATACGTTATACTTTGCAAAAAGATTTTTCTTGGAAAGTTGAACGTTTAGCTCCTTAATTTTATATTTACTTATATTTACATCGTATTTTATATTTGAATGAAAACACTTTATATCGTTCGTCACGCTAAATCATCATGGGAATATGATAGCGTTAAAGATATTGACAGACCATTAAAAGAGCGCGGTATTAACGATGCCCATCTTTTATCTAAATACCTAGCGGAAGAAATTAAAAGACCCGATGTATTTCTTTCGAGTAGCGCCAATAGGGCGTTGCATACGGCTGTTATTTTTTGTGAAAATTTTGAGTATCCGCTCTCCAATCTTAAAATAAAACGTCAGTTGTATAGCTTTAGTGATGGCTATTTAGTTAAAACGGTAAAAGCTCTTGACGATAGTTTTAACAGTGCTATTGTATTTAGTCACGACCACGGTATTAATAGTTTTGTAAACAAGTTTGGAAGTAAACCTATTGCACATGTTGCTACTTGTGGTGTTGTTGGAATAGCTTTTGATACCAAACACTGGAAAGACATAAAGAAAGGAAACACTATTTTAATAGAGTTTCCTAAAAACCATAGATAAACCTACATATATTTTGAAGATAAAAAAGTACGGTGCTATTGATATTGGATCGAATGCGGTGAGATTATTGGTAGCGAATGTTATTGAAGAAAAAAACAAGGATCCACAATTTAAAAAATCCTCTTTAGTTCGTGTGCCTATTCGTTTAGGTGCTGATGCTTTTGTTTCTGGAAAAATTTCGGAAGGTAATATTCAACGAATGATTGATGCTATGCAAGCCTTCAAATTAATCATGAAAATTCATGGCGTAGAAAGATACAAGGCTTGTGCAACCTCTGCAATGCGAGAGGCAGAAAATGGTAAAGAAGTCGTAGCTACTATTTTAAAAACCACCGAAGTTCCGATTGATATTATTGACGGAAAAAAAGAAGCTGCAATCATATCGTCTACCGACTTAAATCAGCTAATAGAGTCTGATGCTACCTATTTATACGTAGATGTAGGTGGTGGTAGTACCGAATTCACCCTATTTTCTAAAGGTAAAATCATCAACTCTAAATCGTTTAAAATAGGAACGGTACGTTTGCTAAACAATACCAAACCTGAAAACAAAATATTGTTTAAAAAGGTTCAAAAATGGATTGAAGAAAACACGAGCGAGTATAAACGTATTTCGCTAATAGGGTCTGGTGGAAACATCAATAAACTTTTTAAAATGTCTGGTAGAGATATCGGAAAACCAATTTCGTATATCTACTTAAATGCGCAATATGAATTCTTAAAAAGGATGAGTTATCAAGAGCGAATTTCTGAACTTAGTTTAAACCCAGATAGAGCCGATGTAATTATTCCCGCAACAAAAATTTATCTTTCTGCCATGAAGTGGAGTGGCGCAAGAAAAATTTATGTTCCTAAAATTGGACTTTCAGACGGAATTATAAAAAGTTTATATTTCAATAAGTTATAAGCTTATTTCAATATTTATAAGCATTTTGTAGCTTTCAGCCAAGAATGACTTATTTGAGAGCGATTTTTCGATTCTAAAAACGTCGTATTTAAGAGCACTTATGATTAGGGTAAGCACCATTTTATTTGTAAGACTTGCTAAATAAGTGTTATGTTCATTGTAATACGATTAATAGTTTATTATTTCGCATTTAGGTCTACCTCTGAGATTTTTTTTCTTAACGACTTATATTTTACATAGCATACTCTTTTTCTAAGCTATTTTTCTTTTTCAATAAAGCTTTCCTAAAAGAAAAAATTACCATTTATTATCTAATAATAAGTGACTTTTTAAAAAAACGGTGTCATATATGTAGAGTGAATAAGTATACCTTGGTATAAAACTCTAACAAAAAATCAAAAAAAAACCGAGTTTCACAACTCGGTTTTTGATTTTGATTACTTATTTTCTCGTCAACTCTAAGGCGTTTATTTTTAGCTCTTTTTGAATCCAACCTTTAAATTCTTTTTCTTTTTTAACAAGAGTTGAATCGGGTAATTTTTCATTCCATTTAACTGAGACTTGCGTTACGGTATCAATCTTAATAAAATCGGTCGATGATAAAACTTTCGACACACTCATTTCTTTAATATCATTAAATCTAATTTTGGCTTCTGTACTAATCTTACTAAAAGGTATTGAGTTTTTATTTCGATTAAGCGCATCTTGTTCTATTCTTTGGTTTAAGGCAGAGATTGTTTCCTTCAATCCTTCTATTTCTTTATGTAAGCCCTCAATTACATTGTCTTTTTTATCTAAGTCTGCAATGGCTCTGTCATACGCATCGACCACTCTGTCGACACTTTTTGCTTTATTTTCGTTTACCTCTAACTCGTATGCTCCTATTCTTGGGAAAGTTTTTAACTCATTTCTTAAAAAAGATTCTGTTGCATCGCTAATATCTCCGTTAAAAAATAGACTTATCTTTTTATCTTTAATATTTATTTTATTTCGCTGCAACCATAGGTTAGGATTGTCCATCACTTTCGTTTTCAAAAACCGTTCATAGTTGGCATTAACAATACTCTCTTTATATACTCCTACAAAAGTAAAAACAGCGGGTATCATTACCATAAATGCTATAAAAGACACCAATCTAGCAATTCTTTTACGTTTTGCTGAATTCACATAGCGAATCATGGTAAAACCTAAGAGCTTTAAAATTAAGATGGTTGCCAGTGCGATAAAAATTGTATTTATGGTGAATAAATACATCGCACCTAAGAAATAGTCGAAATTGCCTACTGCCAAACCATACCCTGCGGTACACAAAGGTGGCATTAACGCTGTTGCAATTGCTACACCAAAAATTACAGAAGCAATTGTTCCTTTCTTAGTTCTTGCTATAATCAATGCCAAACCACCGAAAAAGGCAATTAGCACATCGCGTATATCAGGTCTTACCCTACCCAATAATTCTGAGGTTTCTTCACGAAGTGGAAATAAAAAGAAGAATAAAAATGCGGTTAACAAACTTAACACAATCATTGTCGCCAAATTTATCAACGATTTTCGTAGCGTATCGATGTCGTTGATAGCAATTGACAGTCCTACTCCTAAAATGGGACCCATTAGAGGAGAAATTAACATCGCTCCAATTACTACAGCTGTCGAATTTGCATTTAAACCTATTGATGCTACAAAAATAGAACAGATTAAAATCCATGCCGTAGCTCCTTTAAAAGGAATGTCATTTTTTATGGCCTCTATGGTTGCTTCTTGATCGGTATCGTCTCTAAAGTCAAGCAACTCTATTAGAAACTTCCTCACCTTTTTCCACAGTCCTCTGGCATCTTTCTGTATTTCTTGCTTCGACTGCTCTACAGCTTGTTCTTGCTTGTTTTCTTCCATATTTTTGATTTTTGTTAACTTCGGAAAGATACGAAATTCCCAAATTAGAAATGAGATAAAAAACGCTTGAAGATTCTACACCTTCAAGCGTTTTAAACCACCAAAAAAGCTTCTCTTACCTAAGATCTAATTTATTTTTTAAACTCGGTGAAATTGCTTCTTTGTGTACTAAAACTGATATTGTTTTTAGTTTAAAGTAAGGAATTGACATGTATACATACCCTTTATTTCCTTGATTGGTACCCCATGAGTTCTTTACTTTAAAATACGTATTTCCTTTTTGGTCTTTTACCAACCCAACAATGTGCATTAAATGATCGTCGGTGGTATTAAAATTTTCAAACTCTGCCTGACGTAAACTTGGTGTAATCGTTTTTTCCTTAACAATTTCTGTCATTGCTTTCTCATTTTCCAAGCTACTCGCTGGAATTACAGCTACTCCGTTTTTTGACGAGAATGTTTGTTCTGAAACATCACAATCCAGTTCAACAGTGTATCCTTTTGTAATAGCTTCTTCAGTTACAGAAACCAGTTCATCTAAAGAAATATTGTAAAATGCTCCATTTGAAAAGTTATCTGGAATACTTAACACAAATGGGTCGTATTTCTTAGCATGCTCAAAAGAACTAATGGTCACATAGTTTGAAGGATCAATTTTTACGTATTCAGCAAAAGACTTGGGAGTATATTTTTTTCCTTCAAAAGTAAATTCCTCTTTACCTTTACCTAAATACACATCTAAAACACTTTCTACGGATTGTTTCCATTTCGGACTTAATTCTCCGGCTGGATTTGTAATGTAGGTGTCTAACATCGACTTTAATACGGCAACCATTTCTGCATGATTATGCCTGTCTTGCCCGAGATCTAAACCTGTAAAAACCTGCTCAGGTACCAATCCGTATCTTTGTACCGAATTCATCACATCGTGCGCTAAGCCTCCTTCACTAAACTGTGCTTTTCCTTGACGGTACAGGTAATTGGTTGCTTTATCGGAATACGTGTTACGAACGGTATACATTTCAGACAAGTCTATATTTTTACCTGTTAATCGAATAATTTCTGATTCTAAAAAAGAGGTGGTAGAAAAACTCCAACACGTTCCTGTTCTCCCTTGGCTTTTAACTTCGGTATCTTCAATATCTTTTACTGTTGAAAATTGATATTTTTGTGCTGTAGTAGCAGTAATGCTTAAAAAAGTTAGCACGACTGCTAAAAGAATTCTTTTCATGTTGAATAGCTTGTGTTTGAGCTAGCAATTTACTCTTTTTAGAAGAGTATAAAACTAGAAAACTGTTAAAAATCGACAATTACTCCTAAACGGGGCAACGCTCGTCCTGTTGTACTTTCTATTTCTTCTAATAGATATCTCGAACTATCATTAGGGTCGGTAATTCGTCCGCTTTCATTTTCTAGAGGCAATAAAAAAGGTTGTTGCTTAGAGCTACTCGCATATATATTTTGAACGTCTACATACAAATTAATTGCTGCTTTTTTTAAGAACCAAGTTTTATCTACACGTACATCTAACTGAGTATAAGTATCTAATCTTTTTTCATTTAGTTTTGTGTAATCTAAAATACCACCGTTACGAACATCGTAATTTTCTTTTAATGAAGACGCTTCTAAGTCGTAAGGAGTATACGGTCTGCCCCCAACCAATCGAAACTTCGTTCCTACTTCCCAGTTTCTATTTAGCTTTTTTCCTGCCGTTATCGTTAATAGGTGTTTGTTATCCCAGGTTGATGGCACATAGTTTCCCTGCACGTCTTTAAATTCACTTCTTACAAAAGTATACGACGCTATTCCGTATAAACCGCTGTACGATTTTTTTTGGGCTAATAGCTCAAATCCATAAGCTCTTCCTTCAGAGGTAGAACTTACAGCTTCGTTTCCTACAACACCAAAATCAGCACCTAAATTGGCTAAACTTATTTGATTTCTTAAGGAAAACGGATAATCCTCATACCCTTTGTAAAAACCTTCAAAAGTTACTTTTGCACTTGTATCAGGCTTAAAAGTTAATCCACCTACATAATGATCCGATTGAATGTATTTTAAACCGTTTTTATTTTCAAATTCTCCCAAATTGTTTTGGTACCCTAATACGGTGTATGAAGGCAGTTGATAGTATCTTCCTACCGAAGAACTGAGCATCCAATTTTCAGCTAACTGATAGCTCAAAGAGATTCTTGGCGAAAACTGATTGAGTGGGTTGCTCATGGTTGAATTGTAATCAATTCCATCCATTCTAAAACCAAAAGAAACTCCTAATTTTTCATTCAAATACTTCTTTGACACTTGTCCGAAAACACCATATTTAACAAAATCGATGACAGCATTAAAATCATTGATAAAAACCCCATCAGAATTTGCCTTCTTTTGAAAGTTATTGTTGGTATAGGTCGCTGTTTCTAAGTTGAACCCTAAGTTGAAATCCATGTTATTGTTACTTTCAAAATTGTTCTCATAACGCAACTTATTTTCTATTTCTCTAGAGGTAAAATTAAGCAGCAAATTGTCAGGAGTTTCTTCGTTTAAAAAATATTTTACAGCTCTATTTTCCCATTCGTTTCTACTCAACACAAACAAATGTGTAGCGTTTGGTGCAAAATATTTATAACTTGCTCCTACAGTATAATTCCATTGATTGTTTACTGGAACTGAATTCAAGATAACTTTATTTCTTTTAATCGTTTCTACATCTGTTTCTCCATCGTTTACCTCTTTGTTAATTTCAAAATTATCAATCGCTCCGAGAGCTACTATCGACAGCTCGCTGTTTTTTGATAATTGTGACTTCACATTTAGCTGAAAGTCGTTGTATGTTGGTAAAAAAGGTAGTTTAATCAATTTAAACAAAAACTGTAAGTACGATTGTCTTGCTGAAAAAATAAACGTGGTATTTTTACCCAAAGGACCGTCTAAAGTAATACCTGCATCTGAGGTTCCTAAGGTCGCTCGTGTGTTTAACGAATTTGGATTTCCTCTTTTCTGAGTAAATTCTATTACCGAACTTAATGCGTTTCCTCTATTGGCAGGAAATGCACTCGAATAAAAATCTACTTTACGTATCAAATCGGCATTCATAATACCTACAGGACCACCTGTAGCTCCTTGGGTTTGAAAGTGATTGATTACTGGAACTTCGATTCCATCTAAATAAAACTTATTTTCTGAGGTAGCCCCTCCTCTAATGATAATATCATTTCTAAATCCAGGGTTTGAAGCGACTCCTGGAAAAGATTGAATTACTTTTAAAACATCTCGATCACCACCGGGGTTCTTTTCTATTTCTGCAATACCTAAAGATTGAAGTGATAGCGGACTTACAACCGATTCTTTGAATAAGGCTGCTTTTATTTGTACTTCGTTTAATTGTGTTGAACTTTCTACCAGTTCTATCGTGATATATGGTGAGTTGTCTTTTGTTACCAAATACTCATCAGAAATCAATGTTTCATAGCCTATAAATGAAGCTTGAATTTTGTTATACCCTAACGGGATGTTATTCAATATAAAATTTCCATTTTCATCAGATACCGCACCGATAGTGGTTCCGTATACTAAAACATTTACGAAAGGAAGCGTCTCTCTTGTTTTTGAATCGATAATCTTTCCAGAAATTTTACCTTCATTTTGAGCTAAACCAATGAACGCTTGAAATAAAGCTAAGAATATTACTATTTTTTTCATAATTTGGGAGGTATTTGTACCCTACAAAAATACAATTTTTGTTTAGTATATAACATTTTTTGTTAAACAAAATTACAGTAAAAACAAAAAAAGAACAACATCTGGTTGTTCTTTTTAGTGGGGAGAGCAGGATTCGAACCTGCGAAGTCGTAAGACAACGGAGTTACAGTCCGTCCCATTTGGCCGCTCTGGAATCTCCCCAAAGCTTTAAAAAAAGCTTCTCTATTTTTTATTGAGAAGCTTTATTAGTGACCGGGCTGGGGCTCGAACCCAGGACCCTCTCCTTAAAAGGGAGATGCTCTACCAACTGAGCTACCCGGTCATTAATTACATTTGCATTTCTGCGTTTGCGGGTGCAAATATAGAAGGTTTTATTGTTCTCACAAATATTTTTTTAAATTTATTTTGATTTTTTTCAGCACTCTTTTGTTATAGTTTAAGTAACAGAAAGTTACCTAAAAATCATTCAAATAGGCAGTTCTTACTTTTTTAAATAAGTTCGAAGAATACACGAAATCTACCACCGCTTCATTTTCTGTTTTAAAAATTTCTTTGTACGATCCTTCCCATGCTTTTACTCCATTTTTAAGAAAAACAATCTTGTCTCCTATCTCCATTACAGAATTCATATCGTGGGTATTGATTACGGTAGTTATTTGATACTCGTCTGTAATTTCTTGTATCAGGTTGTCGATAACAATCGCTGTTTGTGGGTCTAATCCTGAGTTTGGCTCATCACAAAACAAATATTTAGGTCTCATTACAATAGCACGAGCAATGGCCACCCTTTTTTGCATTCCTCCAGATAATTCAGCCGGAAATTTCTTATTTGCATTTTCTAAATTCACTCGTTGTAAAACAAAATTTACTCTATCGAGCATTTCACTTTCTGGTTGCTTGGTAAACATTTTTAGCGGAAACATTACATTTTCTTCTACCGTTTGAGAGTCAAACAATGCACTGCCTTGAAATACCATACCCAATTCTTGTCGAAATTGACGTTTGTCTTCTAAAGTCATATCAACATTGGCAAGACCATTGTAAATAATCGTTCCTTTTTCAGGGGTATGCAAACCAATCAACGACTTTAAAAATACTGTTTTACCAGAACCACTTTGTCCGATAATTAAACTTGTTTCTCCTGGTTTAAACGACGTTGTAATTCCTTTTAAAATCTCAACACCATTAAAACCTTTGTGCAAATTGTGTACTTCTATCATTAGGTTAATAACATTTGAGTTAAGAAATAATTGGCGATTACAATGAGTACGGTGGTCCAGACTACCGATTGTGTACTTGCTTTCCCTACTTCTAACGAACCTCCCTTTACATAGTATCCGTGATACGAAGGTACTGTGGCTATTAAAAAAGCAAAAACTACCGTTTTTATCAACGCATAGGTAATTAAAAACGGATCAAAATCGAGCTGCACTCCTGCAATATAATCTACACCCGAAAATAAACCCGATAACACTCCTGCTATCCATCCGCCAAAAATTCCTAAAAACATTCCTAAAATAATTAAAAAAGGATAAAAGAAAACCGTCGCTATTATTTTAGGCAATACCAAATAGTTTAAAGAGTTAATTCCCATAACTTCTAAAGCATCTATTTGTTCGGTAACACGCATGGTTCCTATACTTGAGGTAATATACGACCCTACTTTTCCTGCTAAAATAATAGAACAAAAAGTAGGCGCAAACTCCAAAATTACCGATCGCTTTGCAGCAAAACCAATGAGGGATCTTGGAATAAATGGACTATCTAAATTCAATGCAGTTTGTAAAGCGATTACCCCTCCTATAAAAAATGAGATAAAAGCTATGATTCCTATCGACTTATGCCCTAATTCATCTATTTCTCTAAACAAAGCCTCGCGAAATACCCGTGCCCTTTGAGGTTTCGTAAAAACCTGTTTTAGCATGGCGACGTATTTACCTATATGCTCAATGTAATTCATTAAACGAAATCTATTTTCTTTTTTGCTAAAGTATTAAAAAACCATTAACTCATCGCCTTATTTACAAGTTTTAGCTCGCTTTTTATGTACCTTTGATTTTTAATTGTGAAAAAATAAAATGAAAAAAATAGCTTTTTTGGCACTTGTACTATGTTTCACAAGCTGCACTTTGAACAAAAAAACAACTACTCACAAACCAAAACTCGTCGTTGGTATTGTTATCGACCAAATGCGTTACGATTACCTAACTCGTTTTGCTGATCGGTATGGAAATGATGGTTTTAAACGTTTACTTAGAGAAGGATACTCTTTAGAAAATGCACACTTTAATTATATTCCTACCTATACTGCTGTAGGACATGCTTCAATATATACTGGAACCACTCCTACTAACCACGGAATTATTGGTAATTATTGGTATGATAAGTATGCTAAAAAAAGTATTTATTGTGTTGATGATGATCACTACAATACTGTTGGTAATGACAGTAAAGGCGGTAAAAAATCGCCTTACAGAATGCATACCACCACCATAACCGATCAATTAAAACTAGCCCAGAACATGAACGGTAAAACCATAGGTATTGCCATTAAAGATCGTTCTGCTATTTTACCTGCTGGTCATACTGCCAATGCTGCTTACTGGTTTGATGGTGGCGATAAAGGGCAGTGGATTTCTTCTTCTTTTTATTTAAAAGAGTTACCAACTTGGGTACAAGAGTTTAATGCTTCTGGAAAAGCTGATGAGTATTTGAGTGCGCCATGGGAAACGTTGTATGATATAAGTACGTATACTCAAAGTATTGAAGATGACAACAATTTTGAGGAGACTTTTAAGGGCGAAGAAAAGCCTGTGTTTCCTCATGACATTCCAAAACTTAGAAAAAGCAATAATAATTACAGTATTATAAAAGGTATTCCTGCAGGTAATTCTATTACGACCGATTTTGCAAAAGCAGCGATTATCGGTGAAAACTTGGGTGCGTCAGAATATACCGATTTTCTGGCGGTTAGTTATTCTTCTACAGATTATGTAGGACATCAATTTGGAGTAGCTTCTAAAGAAATTGAAGATACGTATTTACGCTTGGATCAAGATTTAGCTGAGTTATTCAAATTTTTAGACGCACAAGTTGGAAAAGACAAGTACACCTTGTTCTTAACTGCCGATCATGCTGCGGTACAAGTTCCTTCGTACTTAGCATCTTTAAAAATTCCTGCGGGGTATGTAAAGCCTATTGCCTTTCAAAATTTTTTAAATGAAATTACCGTAAAGCATTTTAAATCGGATGAAATCATTGAAAATATTTCTAATTTCCAAGTTTTTTTGAACAAGGAAAAAATCAGAGAACTGAAGTTAGATTATGAAACGGTGGCTCAAACCATTGCTGATGAAGTGATATATCACAACAAAATTTACAAAGCAGTAACTGCGAGAACGATGCAAACGACTACATTTACCGATGGCATTTTACACGTGTTACAAAACGGATACAATCAAAAGTTTTCGGGTGATGTAATTTTAGTTCCGAATCCGTCAACAATTGCTAGTAGTTCAAAAAAAGGTACCACTCACGGTTCTGGATATTCTTACGACACACATATTCCTGTAATTTTCTACGGAAACGGAATTAAACAAGGGGTTTCTAAAAAGAAATACGAAATTATAGATATAGCGCCCACGCTCTCTAATTTGTTACAAATAGAATTCCCAAATGGGTGCTCTGGAAAAATTATTGAAGAAGTGCTTGAATAAAGAACGGATAAAGATAGACCATAGACTAAAGAGAAGAGAAACTAGAAAAAAGACAAAAAATCCATTTTGATTCTATCAAAATGGATTTTTATTTAATTAATTCATTTCCAAATCACAAATGAATACATTGATTAATTAGGATTATTTAATATGATAAGTGCTGCAATTACCCCTGGTACCCAACCACAAAGTGTTAGCAAAAACACAATTACAATAGATCCACACCCCTTACCTATGACTGCCAATGGTGGAAAAAAAATTGCTAATAAAACTCTTAATAAACTCATAGTCTTTTTTTAATTAATATTCTGTACTCATAAGACGAGTGTACAGCAATCTTGTTACACATGCATGGAACACTTCATTGATATGAACTCGATGTAGCTTTTTTATTTGGCAAAAGGATTTAAAATTTATTTTCTCAAAAATAACCTAGTCAAACTACGCACTTTAAATTGTCTGTAATTTATATATACCAACACCTAAACAGCAAAATTGCACGCTACTATATATACAAATTACGGACTAAAAAACAATATAACTAAATGATTATCAGCGATATTTTTTTTAAAAAATCTATAAAACTTTTTTGCAGAGACCCGAAAATGTCTATATATTTAGGTGTTGGCAATAATTTAGAACATCCATCATGAGAAAACAATTTCTGATTTTAATTTTATTATTTTACATTCCAATCGTTGGTCAAAATATTAAAAATGATAGTTTGCAAGACCAAAACAATATTTTAGAATTAGAAAAGAAAGTTCTTATTCTTGAAACTAAACTTGAAACTGTTGATTCAACTAATACTAAAATTTTGAATACAGTTTACTGGACATTAGGAGGATTAATGTCTGTTTTTATTGCTATAATAGGTTTAAACTTCTTTCAAAACTTCAATCTGAATAGGAAAAAAATTGATTCTATAAAATGGGAATTAAATAATGAACTTTTTAAAGCGATAAATACTATGACTGACAGCATTCTAAAAACAAATAAGGAACTTAAAAAAGAACTGAAGGAGGATATTGATTCTGGAATCAAAACTTCATTCCAATCTTTCGACTATGAAATAAATAGACTTAAAGATAACTATAAAGAGGTTTATAGGAGCGAGTTAATTAGAAAAGCATTTGAGCATAAAGAAAAGAATCAAATGGGTTATATACTTAACCTAATTGAGCTATTAAAATTAGATATTGAAAAAGGACATGATTTTAGAATTCACGAATCATTGCAATTAATAACCGATTGTTTGGACAGTGGATTTAAAGGAAATTCTGATAGTATAACTCGATTAAACGCTACATTAAAAAAATTGCCCGAAGAGTATGATTTACAGAAAAAAAATATCGAATCGAAAATGACATTATAAAAAACTATTGTCAACACCGGTAGCTGATGGGCAACCCCCAAATTTCAAAAAACGGATTTCCTTTTAAAGCTACCTAAGGGCTTTATTTAGAACGAAGCCAAAATTTTTAACTCCTTATTTTGCTTTTTTTCTGAGCTTAAAACGAAATTTATTAAGTGATATCGTACGTTTTTTAACCAAAACACAAAAGCAACCACTTTGGCCTCAGTTTTAGTAGGTTTACCCAAGAACTTTAATAGTTTTTAATGTTGATAGCTGCATGCACTTATTAGCTTGTTTGATACCTATGATGATGAGCTGCGAAAAAGCACTGTGGTGTTTATTGAAAACACTCAAGAAAACGAATGGATTTACAACCGATTGGCTGGTTTGGCGATTCAATGCAACAACGAACGGTATGGATTTGATTTATTGGGTTTTCACAACAATTTGCAATTGGCTAGCTATGCGGAAGGAGATTTCTTTGACTGGCATTTGGATTTCGGAGCGGGAGAAATTTCTGACAGAAAACTCAGCATTTCCATGCAGTTATCGGATTCTGATAACTATGAAGGTGGCGACTTATAGTTTATGATGAATCAAAAAATTGTAACTGCTCCTAGAGAAAAGGGAACCATTATTGTTTTTCCGTCATTTATAATGCACCGTGTGACGCCCATCACCAAAGAGATTCACAAATCTATGGTGGATTGGGTTGCGGGGCCTCCGTATAGGTAGGAATTAGTTCTTAGTCCTTAATGCTTAGTTATTAGTTCTTGGGAGTTAGCGACTTATTTTTATAAGATGCTCCTACAGTGTTAAGGCAGTTAGCTTTGATATAAAGGTGTGTGCCGTAGTATCTGCGGAGCACGCCGTGATAGCAGCGACACGTGCCGTGGTGTCTGCGGAGCATGCCGTACTATCAGCGACCCAAACAGTGATATAAAGAACGTTACTGCTCTAAAAAGCAACTTTTATAACCTAAATAGGGGAGCTTATGGGATTCCGTAAGATTGTGTGGGTTCAATGTTTTAGATTCGCAAGAATTGTAAGAACAACTCGATTTTTATAATTAATTAACAAATAGCAATAACTCGTTAACAACTTTACTTTTCATAAAGCATTGGTTTTGATATATTTGATAGCGTTTAATCATTGTTAAATTTTAGTTTACCCTATGTTTTTATCGGGATAACAAAACTAAAGTTTGGTATAAAACGAGTTAGCATCAATTAAAACCGATTTATGGCAATCACCAAAAAATTTGATAATTACACAATTGCCGAAGTAATAAAAGCCTACTTATTAGACGGACAGAGTCACAGGAAAATCCAAAGAGAAATTCTCGATTTGCCTGCACCAGCAAGAGGTGGCGGATTTGTAGCTATGGAATTGTTACATCATTATAATATACGTGGCGACAAGAAAGGACTTTTGAATAAAAAAACGATTTCTGAATTAAATACCACTGATGATTTAAGGTTTAAAAAAGCATTAGAAATCATTGCCGAATTGAATTTTGTTGAAGAAGAAGCTGAGGAATATTTTGTAAGAAATCAAGAAATAAACAAAAACAATAACCCGACTGAATCTAAAAGTGAAATAAAAGTTAGAGCTTATCAAAACAAGCTTAGGGAAATTGTTTTAGATAATTACAATTCAACTTGTGCTATCTGTGAAATAAATAAAACTGACTTACTCGTCTGCAGCCATATTAAACCCTGGTTTGTTGACAAAGAAGAAAGATTGAACCCCAAAAACACTATTTGCTTTTGTGTCCTTCACGATAAAATGTTTGACAAAGGATATTTTTCCTTGGACTCTAATTTCAAAATAATCTTTGGAGAAAAAGCAGATAATCAAATAAAGGAATTGTTAAAAACAAGTAAATTTAAAAGACCAAAAATAAATGAACCAAATGAAGTATTCTTAAAATACCATTTTGAAGAAATTTGTAGATAACTATTCAATATTATAAAATATGGACGAAATAAATTGGATTGAATTAATTATTAAGGTTACGCTATTCTTAATAGCATCATACTTTATTTTTTATAGGTCTTGGTTAAAGTCTCTCGGTAATGAAGTTGCAAAATTATCAACTCGAAAACAACTTACGGAATTGGAAGAAACAGTAAAAAAAGATTTTAATGAAAAACTTGAATCATATAAAAGTAAATTAAATGAAGAATTAGCATTAAAAATCGAACCTATAAAATCCGATTTAGCAAAAAGCAATATCACTCATCAAATACAATTTGGTGTTCTACATCAAGAAAGAGCAAAAATCACGATTGAATTATATAAAAAATTACAGGAAGTCCATTCAGCAATGGTTATTTGGACTGCTTTTATGCATCCAATAATTGAAAATGCAGAGAAAGAAGCATTAGAACGGACGGACAGAGTTAATAAAGCTATGGACGATTTTAGAAACTTCTATATTGTAAATAAAATCTATTTCAGCCTAAGTTTCTGTAAGGTTATAGATAGTGTATTTCAAGAATATTGGGATAAGGCTTGGAATTATAATTATAAACAGCAAAGAATTCAAAGTGGACAGTTGCCAAAAGAATTTTACAAGGAATATTCGGAAGAAATGTCCAAAATATCAAAAGAAATTAGAGAGCAGCTTCCAAAAAAAATTGAAGAAATCGAAGCTATGCTGAGAAAAATTTTAAATGTAGAAGATTAAAATAACTGTGCACAACAATGGTAGCTGATGCACAACCCCTAAATTTCAAAAAATGGAATTCATTTTAAAGCTATGTAAGGGTTGTATTTAGAACGAAGCCAAAATTTTTAACTCCTTATTTTGCTTTTTTTCTGAGCTTAAAACGAAATTTATTAAGTGATATCGTACATTTTTTAACCAAAACACACAAGCAGCTGCTTTGGCCTCAGTTTTACTAGGTGTACCCAAGAATTTTAATAGTTTTTTAATGTTGTATGCAGCCCCTGCCATGAGCATGCACTTATTCGCCCCATAGATACCTCTAACATTAACTTTGCGCAAGCCCATATACTGTGTTAAGGTGCCAAAAAAGGGTTCTACCGTGCTTTGCCGTTTGGCTTTGATGTAACTTCCCTGTCGAGTGTTTACCTGGGCGATATTGTGCTCATACTGCGCCTAGTAATAGGTGATTGACATACAATAATATAACATGAAACTCGCTCGTTTATTGGAAAAAATAAAATCGTATATTAGGGTTGTGCAACAGGCACAATGTATAACCGCAATTACGACGTATTCGACTACCCTTCGACTCCGCTCAGGGTAAACTGAATCCACTCAGCAATTGCCTAACACAGTTGCTTAACAACCAAATTATCACTAAATTAGACCCTAACTGACGGTTATACGAACTGGTGTAGAGCATTTGACCAAACACAAATAAAATGAATTCAAATTGAGTATTTTCTTCAAAATAGTACAAAACGAAAATCAACGATTGACAAAACAGGATTTTTTAATTGGAACGATTATCGCTTTTGCATTACTGATAGCTTTTACACTTGGAAGTTCTGGAATGAGTTTAATAGCTACTTTTGTTCCTGGACTTATTTTTAGTTGGAGCTTGTTTGCCTTTTTGTACTTCAAGAAAATTGACCTTCCTGATTTCAATATTTTCTTACCTGTATATCTTTTGACTTTGGGTTGGCAGTTCATTCATTTTTCGGAAGAATTTACAACAAACTTCAAAGAACTATTTCCGATAGCCTATGGTGGACAACCATACACGAACAATACTTTTGTGATATTTAATATGTCAGCATATTTTGTGTTTATAGTAACGCCTATTTTGGTTTATTTTAAAGGGCTGAAATTTTTATTCATACCGATTTTATTTTTTACGGTTTATGGAGCAATGGGCAATGCGATTTCTCACACTTGGTGGAGAATTTATTACGGTGAATATTTTCCAGGCTTCTACACTGCCCAACTTTATTGGGTACTCGCACCGATTTTGTTAACAATGATTATCAAATCAAGAAAAGTAACGGGAATTTATATCATTGTGTTTTCAATAGTTTTATTAACAACACTAACCCTTTTAATGGAGTAAACGTCCTACAACAATGTACATAAAAAATAGTCAAAACAGCAATAAATTCAAGGCTTTTAGCTCTTATCAAACTTTATATTTAACCGAAGGTTTAGAGCTTCGAAAGCGCCTACTTTATATATACTAACCGTTAGGCACAAGCCTACAAACATCAAGAAAAACATGGCTGTTTGGCAATATCAATTAAACATAATTCCAAGAAAAGCTATACTCGAAAAGTATGGAGAAATACCCAAAACTTTATTCATAGATTTTGATGGCTGGGAAAAATATTGGGAGAATGTAGATTATAATAATGGATTTCCTGATCCTGATTTTGAGGATGCAAAAACCATAAAATGGTGGGCTAATACATTACTTGATATTAATGATATTTCTAAACAAATTGACAAACTAGTTGCCCGAGCCCAATGGGGAAATGAATCATCAAACTCTATCAACTGGAAAGGAAATTCTAATAACTATGAAGATAATGACTGTTATATATCATATAATAAAACAAAAAAGACTATTAATGAGTTTCAATTCAGAGTTGATCTAAGAAAGAAAGAAAATTTTTCCCTATTCTTAAAAGGTATACTTGAATTGTGCAAAAAAAATGAATTAATGGTTTTTAATACAAATGGAGCCTTATTTGAGCCAAAAATAGAAGTGATTTATGAAGACTTAAAAAAATCTAATGCTGTAGCTTTTTTAACAGACCCTGAAAAATTTCTTGATAAAATTGCATATAGAGAAAATATCAAGATTCAAAAAAAGGTGAATTTATGGACGAAAATTAAAACTTTTTTGAAATAAAATACCAATGCCTAACACGATATATAATTAATTGCTAGTACTCGCCTACTTCTGAAAACCCTCACGGATTTTCAGTTTGGTATGTACTTGCTAATTTAGACACTTAAAAAACGTAACTAGCTCTATACCAATCGTTTTCATTAATCCCCCACATAAAGAAACTCTATTAATTTATTAAGTTAACGAGTGAAATTTTTAGAGGAGTTTAAAAGAACAAAATTATCGTTATTCAGAATTTGAAAAACTATGAATTATAATAAATTAGATAAGAATTGGAAAGAATTCGCAAAAAAAGAAAATGCGGAATTAGTATATATTGAAAAAGAATTATTTAACGCAATCAGATGTGAATATATACTTACAATCACTGCTGAATTTTATAAAACTAAAATTGTTGGAACATTATGGAAATCGCAGGATGGACATAATAGAAACAATACTATAATTTATATAAAATATAATAATAGAGATTCTTCACAAGCAATCGATATGAATGATAGAGGAATTAAAAGTTTGTTTGCGAAAAATGAACTAAAAGCTTTAGAAAATAATATTTACCAAAGTTTTAAAAAAGTAGGCGGAAAGGAATTAAAACTATATGAACATCTTTTGAGACTCGAACTAAACAAAATCATCTCTAAGCACTCTGAATTTGAAGAAATATCTGAAATAATAAATGTGATAAAAAACTGCACACAATAAAAACAACTATAATTCATTCCGGCTAAATTTCCCCGCTGGAAATTCAATCTTATTGATTATCTTTCCACTACAAAGGAAAACGACTCACTTACATTTCCTGCAAAAAATTATACACAAAGCCATTAGGCTTAATAATGAAAAAAGAACGACATAATGGATAAATTCAAATTCGGACTATTTGACATCTTCGTTTACACTTTGCCAGGGTTTATTGTTTTAGTGTCTTTATATTTCCTTTGTCTTGATATTGATTTAACGATTGTTGGAATAATACAGAAATCAATGAATACATTAGATAAACTAAGTTTTAATTCTTTCTTATTGGTATTTGTTTGTTCTTATATACTTGGCTTGGTTTTGGACTATTTTGGATATAATTACTTCAATTTGGTTGGAAAAAGAATTTGGAAGAAAGCTTTAAAAGGAAAAGAAAAGAGTTTATCAAAAATGGAAAATAAATATGTTCTTGTAAGACATTTTAGTAAAGAAAACTTTATTTACCTTGAACTTTGGAATGCCTCTCGTGGTATGTCCTTTAATCTTTCGTTAGCTTTTATTATTTTAGGTTTATCAATTCTAATTAAAATTATTGAATTTTCATATTTCAATTCTGACTGGATTATAGCCATTATTGGATGTATAATATTTTCATTTGTGATGTTAAGAAGGGCAGTAACTTATCATAAGTGGAGCCATAATACATTAGAAAAGACTGTTGATAAATTGAAACTAAAATAAAAATCACAGAGCCTAACAAGATGTGTAACCAATAGGGCATTTAAAGATAAACTGAAAGTCCTGTTCATTGAGCAAGCAACGCCAAAACAACGTTTTGACGTTTAACAAAAAAAGTAAAAACGTTTGTTTTGACTTAGTGGAAACCGAAAGTAAATTGCTTCGAATCTGCCCTTCTATCAACACACAGAACGTTAGCGATAATTTGTCAAACTAAAAATGAAACATAAAGTAATACTATTAATAGTTCTTATATCGAGTCATATTTATTCACAGAATATTGACTTGAATATTGGAAAAGTAACATCAAAAAAATATTATGAAGAAATCGGTTTTGAGTTTATAAAAGATAAAATAATTATCCCTGTATCTATCGAAGGAAAAGAATATAAATTTATTCTTGATACCGGTGCTCCAAATATTATTTCAAACGAAATAAACAATTTAATAAGCCCTGAGCTAATTCAAACAATACCAGTTTCCGATGCGAGTGGTAAGAAGGAAAATTTAAAAGTTGTATCTGTAAAAAAATTAATGCTTGGTAATATTGAGTTTATTAACACCGCAACTTTAGTTTATGATTTAAACTCAAATCCAATTTTTAAGTGTTTTGGTATAGATGGTTTTATTGGTAGTAATATGCTTAGAAAATCAATTATTCAAATTGACAGCAAGAAAAAAATATTAACCATTACAGATAGTCAGAAAAAGTTATCTCTAAATAAAAAAGAATCCATTAAAATTAAACTTATAGGAAATCAAAGTAGTCCTTATATCTGGATAAATTTAAAAGGGTTAGATAATGGCAAAGAAAATGTGTTAATAGATACTGGAATGGATGGACTCTATGATGTCTCTAAAAGAAATTATCAAATATTTAAAGAAAAAGAAATATTTAATGTTACTGGAAAAAGCAAAGGAGCTTCCTCTTTGAGTCTTTTTGGAGATGTTCCTGTCAATGAACATTATGAATTGTTGTTACCTTCTCTAAAACTAGTAGACACAGAATTTGAAAATGTAGTTACTCATACTACCAATGACAATAATTCTAGAATTGGTGCAGAACTACTCGAATATGGAATAATGACGATCGACTTTAAACATAAAAGATTTTATTTTAAATCAAATTCTCGTAAAATAAATCTAAATGATTTTGGATTTGGATTTACTAGAACTCTGAAAGACGAAAAACTGATAATTGGCTTTGTATGGGACCAAGAATTGAAAAGCAAATTATCTTATGGAGATGAAATCATAGAAATTAATGGTAAACCTGTAAATATCTGTAATTTAATAACTAAAAATATAATCAATAAAAATGATAAGACTCTAAAAATGAAAATTAAGCCTAAAAAAGGAGAACTATTTGAAATTAGTATAAATAAAAAGACTATCGCCAATAGTGGTTCTAAGTAATTGTTTGTTCTCGCCCACCTTCAACTACGTTTAGAGTATCACTTCTGAAAAATCCACTGAGATTCTTAGTTTGGTGTGTGCTTGCAAATTTTGTAACTTGTTCTCGCAACTACTCATAGCCGAAACCAATATCACACATTAGAAATCTAGCCTAGTCCTGTTTAATATGAAAAAGCTAATTTATTTAAGTTCCGTTCTGTTTATATTAATTTCTTGTAATCATAAAAAAGAAAACCAAATAATAAAAGCAGACCTTATACCTGAAGAACAACAAAGCGAGCTATTTAAAGCAATAGCAACAATGGATAGTTTATATTTTTCGGCTCAAAACGTCTGTGATTTAGAAAAATACGCTTACTATTTGTCGGATGATTTTGAGTTTTTTCATGATAAAGCAGGATTAACTGCATCTAAGGAAGAGGAAATGAAAGATATGTCTATTTTTTGTGGAGAAGAACAAAGGAATAGGCAACCTCTTAGAAGGGAGTTAAGTGAAGGTACGCTCAAGGTTTATCCGATTGATAATTACGGAGCTCTTGAGTTTTGTGATCATGTTTTTTACCTGCAAATCAATGATGGGACAGAAAAAGTTGTAGGTTCTGGTAAATTGACTGCATTATGGAAAAAAGAAAACAATGAATGGAAATTAGCACGTGTAATAAGTTATGACCATCAGCATCTTGCCGAAGTTGAACTGACAAGTGAAATTCTGGATCAATATGTGGGTGATTATATTCTTCCTGATAGAATAGTAAATATTAAAAAAGAAGGAAAACTACTTAGAGCAACAGATGTTAATGATGGAAAACCAGGTTGGAATACGCTCCTATTTCCTGAATCAGAGAATACTTTCTACTTCAACTACGAGAATGTTGTGTACAAATTTATAAAATCTGGAATCAAAATTAAAACCTTGAATATATACGAGAACGGGAAACTCATCGAGGAAGCAAAAAGAAAATAATATAACGTATGGTAACGTCTATAATTAATGGCTAGTACTCGCCTACTCGCGAAAATCTTCGCAGATTTTTTTATTGTTTTTTTATTTGCTAAATTAATGCTTAAAACACGCAACTAACTTTATATGAATGACTGTAAAAAATCTTTCTGACATATCGTTTGAAACTATTCTAGAGTGCTTCTTAAAAGCATTTGAAAACTATTTTGTCGAATTACCTCGTAACGAAAAATACTATAAACAACGATGGAAAGCGGCTAAGGTAGACTTTAGATATTCCTATGGCATGTTTGAAGGAGAAAAGATGGTTGGCTTCATACTCCATGCTCTTGACAAAAGAAAAAATAAGCTAATCGCATTCAATACGGGAACAGGAGTTATTCCTAAATACAGAGGGAAAAGAATAGTGAATTCTATTTACACCTATGCGTTAAAAGACTTAAAAGAAAAAAACGTTGAACTGAGTGTATTAGAAGTCATCACTAAAAATGACATCGCCATTAAATTATACGAAGGTATTGGATTCGAAAAATGTAAAGAATACAAATGCTTCAAAGGTGAAATTCAAATTGACTCGACTGAAGAAGTCATTTTAAATGAAATAGCCTTAAACGATGTTGATTGGAATAGTTTACCTAATCAAGGTTCATATTCTTGGGACAATCAAAAAGAATCTATTTTGGAAGGAAACTATCGATTTTTTCAAGTAATACGTAAAATTGAACCAGAGTCTTTTTTTATAATTAACCCTGAAATAAATTACTTGGCACAATTTGACTTGTTAAAAAAAGAGAATAATGGCTGGGCTAGACTTTTCGCAGGAATAATGAAAATTTCCGAGTACATTAAAATTAATAACGTTGATAATAGATTGAAAGAAAAGCTAGGTACACTAGCTTTAGTTGGATTAAAAAACACAGTTGATCAATTTGAAATGGAATTAAAAATGAAAAGATGGTAACAATGTATCCGTAACTACAGCGTATTCGACTACGTCCGAATCCACTCCGAATTGCTATAGCTCTTTCATTATCCGATAAATATTTATTAAATTGGTAGTAACTGATGGTTATACCCACCGTTATGTCTAATATTGACCCGCCCTGAATAAAGGTTACATAATTTTAATCATTATGTATAAAAATGTCAAAGTAATCAGACGGTATTTAGAACACTTTAAACTGAAAATTGTATCTCTACCAGGCATTTACAAGCGTAGATCACGCCAAAGGAGAAACAAAAAGTGCTGTCAATTTATACAACCAAATTAAAATTATAGGTATCTTTAGGATAGAAAACACCGAATATGGTATCGTTGAAATCAGCGTAAAATCTACCGAAGCTTCGGACCATATTTCAGGACTAGACACCCTGAAAATGCACAAAAAAATCATACACAAACATCATACAAGCATTAGAAAATGAGCGAAACAAGAACAAAATGGCAACCTGAGCTTTACAATCAAAAGCACTCATTTGTTTATCATTATGGAGAGGCGCTGATAAAGTTGCTCAACCCAAAACAAAATGAACGTGTTTTGGATGTAGGTTGTGGCTCGGGACAGTTGACAGATAAAATAAACAACCTCTCAAATGAAGCCATTGGAATTGATAAATCTGCTGAAATGATTGCGGATGCCAAATCAAAATTCCCAAACATCGAATTTCATGTAGGAGATGCTGAAAACTTCGCATTCGAGAAAAAATTTGATGCTATTTTTTCAAACGCAACCCTTCACTGGGTAAAAAATTATAGGAGAGCCATACAATGTATGTATGATAATTTAAAACCAAATGGAAAAATTGTAGTGGAATTTGGAGGAAAAGGAAATGTACAGACTATTGTTAATCAGTTGAGAAACTCTTTAAAAAAAAGAAACTATAAAGAACAATCTGATTTGCACTTATGGTATTTTCCTTCAATCGGAGAGTATTCAACTGCACTCGAATCGGCTGGATTTAGGGTTCTTTTAGCTGAGCATTACGACAGACCCACTGAACTTGCAGATGAGAATACAGGAATAAAAGATTGGATTTCTATGTTTGCTGAAAGCTTTTTTATCGGGGTTTCAGAAAATCACATAGCGGAAATTAAATGTGAGGTACAGGAAAAAATTAAGAAACAATGTTTAATTAACGGAAAGTGGTTTGCTGATTATAAAAGAATTAGAATAGTTGCAACAAAAGAAAAACTGAACATTATACCATCGAGTGTGTAAACTTATTTTTTCGGTTTTGTAACCTACGAGTCTTCAATAATTAAATAGATAACTCCGAGAGGTCTGTAGTGTTTTTATTTGCAGCCTTGTTGTTATATCGAACAAATACTGCTTTTACATAGGTACAGAGGAACATAAGATGCTACAAAACCATACAAACAACATTATGTATAATTGAAAACAATCAATATTGATCATATCTTTCAAATTATGCTTTTTACTATTCATTATCCTTTTCAGGTTAAAGTATTTTTTACAAAAAATGGTTGAAGAGTATAAGCCCGTAAAAAACAGCCTTATAATTGGAACTAGAAATACTTTTTTTGTCTTTTATTCAAAAAGATCATACCCAAATACTTCCTGAAAACAAAGGTCAGCAGATAAACAAACTATTTTTGTATATCTAGTTTAACCCTCAAACTCGATAAAGTTAGAATTATTTAATCTTTCCGAACTTTTTAAAACAAAAAGTAAAATTACAGCATTCATAATGGAAATACGATTGTAAAAACCCATTACGTTAACTTTGTTTACAACTGTAGAATACCTAAATTGCATTTCAATTTTTTGTTTTACAGTCTTTTACAAGTTTTATTTAAGATTGTCTTTTAAACCCTATTACCCGGCTAACAACCAATTAAAACTAAAAAAACAACATAATGACACTAAACCAAAATGATGATTTTTATATCGCCGAAAAGGCATTCAAATCAAGATTAATAGTCGAAATAACCGGATTTGATCAGACAATGCTCACCAATCTATTGAATGCGAGCCAATCCGAGATTGTCACCCACACACAAATACAGTCGCTCGATAAACCCAAAAGTAAAGATGGATTACATTGTGAAAATGTTCCTAATCACATTACATACATTCCCAATACCCATGGTTGCAAAACTGCCGATGAAGCTGTTGCATTGGCAAGATTAATACGAAAAGCAGGTTTGTCTGATTGGATTAAACTTGAAGTTTCCCCATATAATACTCATTACATGAGCGATGGTGTAGAAACCCTTAAAGCGGCCGATATTTTAGTAAAAGAGGGCTTTAAAGTACTTCCCTACATCCATGCCGACCCAGTATTGGCTAAAAGACTACAAGAGGTTGGTTGCTCAACAGTTATGCCACTGGGTTCACCTATTGGTTCAGGAAAAGGGCTTATAACCAAAGAATTTATTGAAATGATTATTGAAGAAGCGAACGTTCCTGTTATTGTTGATGCTGGTATTGGTAAACCCTCGCACGCTACTGAAGCCATGCAAATTGGTGCAGATGCAGTAATTGTGCATACCGCTATTATTTATGCGGAAAATCCAATATTACAGGCACAAGCTTTTAAAACTGCCGTTCAAGCGGGAAGAGCTTCTTTTTTAGCAAAGGGAGATTATTCAAAATACAAAGAAAACAATCCAAAAATCAGTACATAATAATCTAAAATAGTGAAACTATAAAGAACAATCTGATTTATACTTATGGTATTTTCCTTCAATCAAAGAGTATTCAACTGCACTCGAATTGGCTGGATTTAGGGTTCTTTTAGCTAAGCATTACGACAGAACCACTGAGCCTGCAGAAGAGAATACGGGAATATGGGAATAAAAGATTGGATTTCTGTGTTCGCAGAAAGCTTTTTTATCGGGGTTTCAGAAAATCATATAGCGGAAATTAAAACTGAAGTACAGGAAAAAATTAAGAAACAATGTCTCATTAAAGGAAAGTAGTTTGCTGAATTTTAAGGTGTCCTAAAAAGGGGAAGGCTACAATCTATGTAATACACATAATGTTTAAAAACAATTTCTTTGTGCCGTTTATCAGAAAATCTGACAGACTTTTAATAAGAGTAGTACTTTTTTGCTAAATTAGCTAAAGAAGCAACAACACCAATTCCTACACAAACTGTTGGCATGAGTGTAGTTTACTAAAATATAAGATTAATTATATAAAAAGACACCATTATGAAAAGCATACTAAAAATATTAATAACGATTATTGTCTTCTTCACATTTATCAATGCGTTAATTTTTATAGTAATGGGTATTATGAATATTTATAAGGGAATTTCAGGTCTTTTCAATGCTTCGCAAGAAGTTTCATATGCTGCACTGAAAATATTAGATTCATTAGATTTATTTTTGGTAGCTTTAGTTTTTATCGTCTTTTCCTCGGGCATTTATAATATATTTTTTCCTCAAAATAACAACAACGCAGCGTCTACTGAGAAAAAACATATTTTACATATTAATAGCTTTTCACAATTGAAGGTTTTACTATGGCAAACTATCTTAACGACTCTAGTAATTCATTTTGTTGCTAGCATTATACATGCACACGGAAAAATAGATTGGTATTTTTTAATACTACCCATTTCTATATTACTACTTACCGTGAGTCTCGGGTTATTTCAGTTTAAGGGAAATAACAAAAAAGGTGATGGGCACTAAATTTGAAAATTAAAGCTTATAGTATAGAGCCTAATTAACGTGAGTTCGGGATAGTTTACCCTATTCTTTGTAGGTTATCGATATTAATATTAGGTTTAGTTGGATAGAACGAATAAGCGATTAACCCTGCGACCAAATTTAAGATAAAGTTATCGAAGCTTCTGTGTCTTGTGTGCTCTATTTGACATACGTTTTTCAAAATATCATTCACACTTTCAATAACAGCCCTTTTTCTAAGCATAATTTTATCATAGATATGCATAAGAGTATTTTTCATATTCTTTCTAATTTTTGTAACCAAATGTATTCCATCTACAAAAGCTGTTCAAACAGTTCTTTACCTAAATACCCTCTGTCGGCAAATATTTTTCCGAACACACGATCATGAAAGGCTTTATCTTTAAGTGGTTGTCTGTCATCTATATTACCTTGCGTAATTAAAAAGTCAACAATATCGCCCTTTTCATTGATAATAATATGAAGTTTAAAACCAAAAAATCACCCCAGATTCCTTTCCCTTTTTTTGTGGTGTTTTTTAAAAACTTTGTTCTGTTTTTCTCTTTTATAATGACATACTTTAATAGTGGTAGAATCTAAAAAAGAGATCCCTGTGCATTGACCTAAACAGTGCATTTGAAGAAACAGTATCATAGGCACTGAACAACGCTTTTTCAATTCAACAAATCGGTTATAGGAAACTAAATCGACAAGTGTTTGCTAACATATTCGATATAAAAGTGTTTAAAACACCTAAAACCACTAAAATAAAAAAGTACCATAATGGTAATTATTTCACTTTGGGTGAGTTTAGGCTTTCTTCGTCTAACTATCTTTGAACAGGTTTCTAAAGCATTTTTATCAATAACTTGATTAATTTAGGCACAAAAATCATCAATTAAACAGAAAAATTCAGTAATTTTAAAATCGGAAATCATAGTGGATAATTTAGTTATACAGTTAAAAATCAATACTTTAATTTACTAAATTTTTCGCTTTTTTTCGTGTAATTAAAAACTTTTTTATCCCGAACTCACGTTAGATAGTACAAAATTCACTTCGAAAGATTAATACACTTTCAGACTGAAGGATTTGCATCTTGAATAACAGTTGCTTTTTTTAATAAGCTCAAAAAATGTGGTATTCCATTATTAATGGTGTCGCCAGAATACCTAATTGTGTAGTCTATCCGATTCTATAGTCTCACCCAAAAATTATTTCTAATAAATAATTGTTTCCATTTCATTCAACTAATTTTACTCGAAGAGACAATGGGTCTAAATTCGAAATAATAAAAATAAATCGTAAAGTATTAATTTTACGGTTTTTCTTTACTTTTTTACGGTTTTTCTTCACTTGTTCTTAAATTAAATATCTAATTTTCAAAAACTTTAAAACTTTAAAATTATGCTAAAAAACATTTCAAACTTAGGTTCAACTTTGAACAAAAATGAACAACGATTAATTAACGGAGGTTCTGGCTACGGTACTGTAACCTGTGAAGATGGAGCGACTTTTAGTGCTTCTGCTGAATCCATGGACTCAGTGGTTTCGAGTGGTAATCGTTGGTGCGAAGATCATGGACATGGTGGTGGAAGTACTTATTTTTTTGTAGGCGGAATAGAGTAGCTTCAAATTACTTGACTCGTCCTAGAAAAATCATTACATTTTTTTTAGGACGAGTCAAGTAATTTTAAAAACCACTACATCAACTTTCCAAAGAAAATAGCATTCATCAATAACTTGTTCGTACCAAACCAAAATCCTCTAAAATTGGTATTATCGGTAAAAACAATTACCCTTCCACTACCCAATCGCTCAACTTTAAACGGAACCGTGTTTTTTAAAGCTTTTAAGTTTTCTTTTGAAATATAACCACTTAATAAAGGACTGTTCGTATACTGAATCGGATTGTTATAACTCTTCGCATCGGGTTGTATAAACTGCTTTGTATTTCTAAACAAGGCTATTTTGTCGTTTTTATATCCGAAATTTATAGGGTGAGAACGATCGAGTTTTGCTTCAAAAATAGCCCCTCCTATTACTTGCGCTCCCGATTGCAACGAACGGTTTTCAAAAGATACATTTTGCACAGAATCTATTTTTGTCTTATTAAACTTTAAGTTGATAAATCCTTTGTTAGACAACCAACTCACCGCATTTCGATATCCGATTAACACCCCACCGTTGCGTACCCATATTTTTAGTTTCTCTACTAAATTTTTATCTAGAGCGCGACTATTCGGAATAATAATGGTGGTATAGGTTTCGAGATTTATTCTCGAAGCATAATCCGTATCTAGCTTTGTAATTTTCATATCGTAACGCTGGTCAAACAAATGCCAAATTTCGCCAGCATCGTAACTTGTGATTCCTCTACCCACCAACATGGCTACTTTTTGAGGCTTTATAGCTTCAAAATTTCTACTTCCCAAATCAATTCCTTCATTCAGTCCTGTAGATACCCCTTTAATTTCTATATGATTTTCATTGGCTACTTTTCCTAAAAAATCGAATAATTCACTTCCGTTTAACTTTTGATTTTGCGCTGGAATAAAGATAGTTCCGTAGTCGTACGAATTACCATCGTTTGCAAACTTTTTCATCGCTACTTTTGCTCGTAGTCCTTTTTCTAAAATGACATTTAAAGCTTTTGGAGTGTAGTATTCATTCCAAGGAAATAAGTAGCCTACACTACTTTTTTGTTGAATAGTTCCTTGCCTAGGTTGTATTTTAGCAACCTCAACACCTGCTTTAGACAACGATACATTATCCGCAAAATCAACTCCGAATGCATAGTTGAATGTCCACGCAGACACATCGTAAAACAAGCTGTCTTTAAAGCTAGTTCGCACGTCAAACATCGCTTGTACCAATCGGTGATTTTTTTGATTCATCGGCACTACGTAACTATAGCCTTTTTTGAATTGTGTACCGTTTGATGTCACATCTTCTTTTAACTCATGAATTTTTATGTGATGACGTTGTAAAACCGCTGCCAAATGATTTGTTTTTGCTGCATCTTTTTCATCACCAAACACTATCACTTTATTTGTTACCGAATTCCTAGAATTTGTATAAAAATCTTGCTGATACTGTAAGATTTTTGTTCGCATATTGTGAGCAGCTTCTAGGGTTGATAGTGCCGCTGTAAACTGATTTCGGATGGCAAACGGAAACGTTAAAATTCCATTTTCACTCTCTTGAGCATGCCCACGAGAACTCCCTTGTTCAAACAAAATGCCGATACCTCCATTAATATCTGGAAATGTAGAGCCTTTTCCGTAGTAAAAATCATCGAAGCTTTCTTCTGAATAATAGGTTGAACCAATTTTATCGAAGGCCTTGGCGTGATAAGTAGCAATCTCTTTGGTTAATTCTTGATTCATTTTTGGCGTTAACGGATTGGTTCTGTTGGGAATTCCTGGTTGAAAAAAGAAGGTGGAATTCGTGCCCATTTCATGATGATCGGTTAAAATATTAGGCAACCATTGATGAAAAGTTTCAATTCTTGCCTTGCTTTCTGGTAATTGAACAGGCAACCAATCACGATTCATATCAAACCAATAATGGTTGGTTCTGCCTCCTGGCCAAACCTCATGGTATTCTCTATCGTTCGGGTCTGGATTTATATGACTCGCTTTATTCGTGTTTGCCCAATAGGCAAAACGTTGCAATCCGTCAGGGTTTAGAGAAGGGTCAAACAAAATTATGGTGTTACGCAATAACTTCTCTATTTTTGGGCCTTCAGCAGCTGCTAAATAATATGCTGCTGCCAATGCTGCATTCGAACCGCTTGCTTCATTACCATGAATCGAAAATCCTTGATACACCACTATCGGACTATCCATTACTACAACGGAAGCATCGTTGGTTGCTTCGATATGTTTTTTTCGTATAGCTTCTAAATTTTGATGATTGTTAGCCGAAGTAATGGTTAGCAACAGCAAAGGCCTCCCTTCATAGGTTGTTCCTCTGTTTTCAAGTACCACTCTATCTGAAGCATCAGCAAGTGCTTTCATGTATGTTACCAACTTGTCATGTGTTACATGCCACTCCCCCACTTCATGCCCTAAAACTGATTTTGGTGTAGGGATGTTTTGATTGTAAGAAACATCTTTTGGCAAGTAATAACTCAAATCGATGTTTTGAGCTGTTAATGTCGCGCTGACAAATAGTAGAGATAGTACTAAGTTTTTCATTATTTTTTTGGTTTCGTTTGTGGTTCAGTATAAAATTGAGTAATTCATCAAATTTAACAGACAAAATCCCACACCAACTGCGGGACTTATCTTATCTTCAATCTTTATTCTCAACTATCCTTCTTTTTTATATTTAATCGAACACCCTATGGCTCTGGTATCTGTTTTCGTTGGTTTTTCTCCTTGTAATAAAGCATCTACTGCGTTTTCTACAAAACGTTCTTTTACCGTTGCTTCATTGCGCGAACTATCGTCAATAGCCCCGATATAAGCTACCATTAGTTTCTCGTTTTCTTTCTGTAGAATATATACATGAGGCGTTTTCGTTGCTCCGTATTTCGGATATACTCGCTGGCCTTCGTCAAACAAATAAGGAAAAGTAAATCCTTTTTCTTTAGCACGTACTTTCATTGCTTCAAAACTATCTCCTTTGGACACTTCAGGGTCATTCGGATTGATAGCGATTACTGGATATCCTTTTGTTTTGTATTTTTTATCCAACGCAATTAAGCGATCTTCATTGGCTACTGAGTATGGACACATATTGCAGGTGAATACTACAATAAAGCCTTTGGCATCTGGGAAGTCAGCCAAAGAAACCATGGTATCATCGATGTTTTTTAAAGAAAAATCTGAAGCCTCGTCTCCTACTTTATATCCTGTAGAACTAGTGTTGGTAAATGCGAAAGCCGTTGCAACGATCACTAACATGAGTAATATTCTAGCTATTTTCATATTTGTTTAGTTTAAAAAGGTTTGTAATTCGTTTTGTAGTTCTTCATAGCTAAAAGTTCGTTCGTAAAACTTTCTCTTTTGTTTGTTGTAAATTAAGGTTGCCGGAATCGCTCCTGACCATTTTTCTGAAATATCTCGAATCCAAAATTGTTCGTTAGCATCTTCAAAATGAAGCACTTTAGATTGCAACTTTTTCTTTTTTATAAACGGAATCAAATTTGTTTCTACTTGCTTCGCAAAATCTAAATTTACCAAAACAACCTCAACTTTCTTGTTTTTATATGCTTGTTGAATTTTTTCAAAAGCTGGTAACTCCTTTACACAAGGTAGGCACCAAGTAGCCCAGAAATTAACTACATACGTTGTATCGTTGTTTTGATGTAAAAATGGTTTGAGCTCTTCGTAATTTAAGGTAGTTATGTTAGATGTATTCGTAACCTGAGCCTTGGTTATTACACTACTGAAAAGAGTGGTAAATAGAGCTACGAGCAGGAATGTACTTCTAAACATATTCAAACGATTTATCTCAAAATTAACGGTTTCTCTTTTTAAAATGATAGAATTAACTAAATATTAACAAGAAAAAAGCTCGGAAAATATGTTTCCGAGCCTTAGTATTATTATTGTATTGTGTGGACTAACTAAAGATATCATTGAGTAATTTTGCCAAACGCAATCCTCCTTTTTGTAATTGTTCTCTTACTACTGGAAAGTACACATACGAATATCGATATCTTAAATTCTCGCCTACCTCAACAGATGAGTACACTCCTTTGGTAATTTTGTGCGTGTCGTGCAGCCAGTCTACAACCGTACCTTGTTGAATATAGTTGATTTGCTCTTTCGACAGGTCTTTGGCATTGCAAGCAAGTTCTACATAACTCATGTCCCACTTATCAATGATATCCTCATCCCAAACTCTGTGCAAATTAGAACCTTTTCCGTGCCACTGAACCTGAATCGTATTACCTCCTTTGTCTTCTTTTTGTCCAACATGCATCGGTTGGTGTAAGTCTCCCACCAAGTGCACCAACATTTTCAAGTAAAAACGCTTGTCTTCGATTGAGCTATTTTCATCCTTCAATACTTTTATACAATAGGTTATTCCTGTTACCATATCGCCATCAGGATTTTTCTCAGTATCTTCGTAACGGGCATCTAAAGGCATATTCACGTAGTGCCACGTATAAAACTTTCCGTATTTTTTTCTGTCAGATTTTATTTCATCCGCATAAGTAGATACAAATGCTAAACTCTCCCCTTGCAATAACTTTTCTATTTTCTTTTTGGCTCTTTTTGTTAAATGTTGCTCTGCAATTTTACCTGTAGTTCGATGACCAGTAGGTCCCCAAACATCTTCACTGTTAGCTATGGATGATACACTTACCAATAAAGCGGCCAATACTATTAAAAATTTTGTCTTCATGAATCGTTTAAATTAAAATCGGAAGCTAAATTATAAAAATAAATCTTCAAAAATTTGCAATTGATAAATTTTATTTTATATCTTTATGATATCAATTTAATATCAATTTAACTCAACAAATATGAAAGCAGAAAAAATTATCAAACCAGCAAACGGGTATGTAATGTTTTTTATCGTACTTATTCTTTTTATTGGCGGTATCGCACTTGCCATAAACACTGAAAACCCTATCTTCATTCTCATTACGATCATCGCTTTTATCTTATCCTTAGGTTTTATTTTGGTGAACCCTAATTCTTCTAAAGTGTTGTTATTCTTCGGAAAATATGTCGGTACCGTTAAGCAAAACGGTTTGTTTTGGGCGAATCCTTTATACAAAAAGAAAACTATTTCTTTAAGAGCTAGTAATTTTGATAGCGAGCGTTTGAAAGTGAACGATAAGCTCGGAAACCCTGTAATGATTTCTACTATTTTGGTATGGAGGGTTACCGAAACCTACAAAGCTGCTTTCGATGTAGATAACTATGAGAATTTTGTTCGCGTACAAACAGATGCTGCTGTACGTAAACTAGCAAGCATGTATCCGTATGACAATTTTGCGGACGAAGGGCATGAGGAGGATATTACCCTACGCTCAAGTGTAAATGAAGTAAGCGAGGCTTTAGAAAAAGAATTAGAAGAACGCTTGGCTATTGCAGGTATCGAGGTGTTAGAAGCTCGCATTGGGTATTTAGCCTATGCGCAAGAAATTGCCAGCGCTATGTTAAAACGCCAGCAAGCTACCGCTATTGTTGCTGCTCGACATAAAATTGTACAGGGTGCTGTTGATATGGTAGATATGGCTTTAGAAGAATTGAGTAAAAAAGAAATTATAGAACTCGACGAAGAACGCAAAGCAGCCATGGTTAGTAACTTATTAGTTATTTTATGTGGAGACAAAGAAGCTTCACCTGTAGTAAATGCTGGGACTTTGAATCATTAAACTATTTATTTGCCCTATGAAAGAATATAAGATTATACATAGAAAATTTAGTTGGTCTAACGGAAGACAAAAATTTGAAGATGAAATTAACAATTATGCAAAACAAGGCTGGCATGTAGCGAGTACCTACCATGTGAGTGACGGCAATATTGAACTTATTTTAGAAAGAGATAAAAACCGATAATATGAAAATTTTTAAAGAAGAACAGCGGTTTACACAATGGTGGCTGTGGATTTTACTCATAACCATTAACGGATTATTCTTGTACGGAACATACCAACAACTATTTTTAAAAATTCCTTATGGTGATAATCCAATGCCAAATAGTATGCTAATAATCACCACATTGGTACTGCTATGTTTTACAAGTTTTTTTTACTTTACAAAACTGGAAACAAGAATCGATGAACATGGTATACATTACAGGTTTTACCCTATTAACTTGAATTACAAAAAAATTCCTTGGAAAGATATAAATGAAGTTAACGTAATTAAATATAGACCTATTACTGATTACGGTGGTTGGGGTATTAAAGGAAATGCAGTAAATGTAAAAGGAAATATTGGAATTAAAATCTATACAAAAGACAACAAAAACAAACTCATAGGAACTCAAAAAGAAAACGAAGCAAGAAGCGTTTTAGAAACCTATAAATTGAAAAAACAATGATTCGTGTAATAACCTTTTTACTTATATACGTCATCTGCTTCATCAACTCATTTGGGCAAGTAACAGCAGAAGAAATTGTCATAAAGAACAACCAAATAGAACTACCAGGTACGCTAAGCTATACCCAAAAAAATAGTCCGTTATTAATCTGGGTACACGGATCTGGAAATGTCGACAGAAACGGAAACCAAGCCCCTTTAGTTAAAGCTAATTATATACAACAATTTAGAAATGCTGTAAACCAGCACCATTTGGCTTTTTTTAGTTACGATAAAAGAACTGCAAACCCTAAAAACAACGAGTATTTGAAAGGAACACTTTTTGAAGATTTTGTGGCAGACACCAAAAAAGTAGTAAGCTATTTTAAAGACAACCATCAATTTTCAGAGCTTATTCTTGTCGGACACAGTCAAGGCTCGCTAGTAGCCATGTTAGCATCTGAAAAAGCAACGAAATACGTTTCTTTAGCTGGCCCCGCAAATACCATTGACTCTCTTATTGTTAAACAACTAAAAAAACAAGCTCCTTTTTTAGAAACGGCTCTAAACGCTCATTTTAAAGAATTAAAAGAAACAGATACTATTAAAGAGGTAAACCCTTTATTTATGAGCATTTTATCTCCTGAAAACCTACCATTCATCAAATCTTGGATGCACTACAACCCTTCCGAAGAAATAAAAAAAATTACCCTTCCTACCTTAATAATTAACGGAACTAAAGATTTACAAGTAGCCGTAGAAGACGCTGAATTATTGCACAAAGCCAATCCGAACGCAACATTGGTCGTTATTAACAACATGAATCACGTATTAAAGCACATAACTAAAAACGAAGACAATCAAAACTCATACCTGTCACCAGACTATCCGGTATCAGAAAAATTAATAAAATCTATTGTTAACTTTGCGAAACAATAATTATGGCAAAAAAGAAAGCATTTGCACTCCGCATTAATGAAGATATGTTGAAAGCCATTGAAAAATGGGCTTCTGATGAATTTCGATCGACCAATGGTCAGATTGAATGGATGCTAATGCAAACTCTGAAGGAAGCCCAAAGAGCACCCAAAAAGAAAGAGGAATAACAAATCTTAAGAACTTGTTAAAAAGAACGCCCTATTTTATAGAGCGTTTTCTATTTTGTACATTGTACGTTTTAAACTACAATGAATCATCCCTTATGAAAAAACTTTGTTACCTGCTGTTTATTACCTTCTCTTGTGCTACTTTTTCTCAAGAGTTTTCAATGGACTTAGTTAAAAACATGAAGCCTCGAAACATTGGTCCTGGAGGTATGAGCGGACGTGTAACTGCGATTGACGTGGTAACGTCTAATCCTGATATTATGTTTGTGGGTACTGCCTCTGGCGGAATTTGGAAATCTACCTCAGGGGGAATAAAATGGGAGCCGATTTTCGACAAGGAAGTAACTGCTTCTATCGGTGCCATAGCCATACAACAATCAAACCCTAGCGTAGTTTGGGCAGGAACCGGAGAAGGAAACCCTCGTAACAGTTTAAATGGTGGTTACGGAATTTTCAAATCGCTAGATGGCGGTCGATCATGGAAATCAATGGGATTGGAAAAAACACGTCACATACACCGTGTGGTGATACACCCAGATAACCCAGATATTGTGTATGTAGGCGCTATCGGTTCTCCTTGGGGAGCACATAAAGAACGAGGTGTGTACAAAACTACCGACGGCGGAAAAACTTGGAAACAAATTTTATTCAACAACGATAAAACAGGGGCTGCCGATTTAATCATGGACCCATCGAACCCAAACAAGCTCATAGCCGCCATGTGGGAACACAAACGCGACCCTTGGTTTTTCAAATCGGGTGGCGAAGGAAGTGGTTTGTATATTACCCATGATGGTGGAGAAAACTGGAAGAAAATTACCGATAAAGAAGGTTTTCCTAAAGGTGAATTAGGTAGAATTGGAGTCGCCATTGCTCCTTCCAATCCCAATACTGTATATGCTTTAGTAGAAGCTAAAAAAAATGCCTTGTACAAAAGTGAAGACGGTGGCTTTTCTTGGAAAAAAATCAATGATAAAAGTGGTATCGGAAATCGACCTTTTTATTATTCAGAAATTTATGTAGACCCTACCAACGAACACAAACTATATACGGTTTTTACCTATGTAAATGTTTCTATTGACGGAGGTAAAAACTTTGAAGAACTCATGCCTGCTTACGGTGTTGACAACGGAGTACATCCTGACCATCACGCATGGTGGATTCACCCCAACAATGGAAACTTTATGATTGATGGAAACGATGGTGGAATGAATGTGACCAAAGACGGTGGTAAAACCTGGCGCTTTATTGGTAACTTACCTGTAGCACAATTCTACCATATAAATGTAGATAATGAATTTCCGTACAATGTGTATGGAGGAATGCAAGACAATGGTTCTTGGCGTGGACCTGCCTATGTGTGGAAAGCGCAAGGAATTCGAAATTCGTATTGGCAAGAAATTAGTTTTGGTGATGGTTTTGATGTCGTACCCGATAAAGACGATTCACGCTACGGTTGGACTATGAGTCAACAAGGCTACGTATCTCGTTACGATTACCAAACAGGAAACAATTATACCGTGCGTCCAACACACCCCGATGCCAACGTTAAATTACGTTTTAACTGGAATGCCGCCATTAATATCGATCCCTTTGATAACAGCACTTTATACTTCGGAAGCCAGTTTGTACACAAATCAACCGACAAGGGATTAACATGGAGCGTTATTTCTCCAGACTTAACGACCAACGACCCCAATAAACTTAAACAATCGGAAAGTGGCGGACTCACCATGGATGCTACCGGAGCAGAAAATCACTGTACTATTCTGGTGATTGAACCCTCTCCGTTAGAAAAAGATATGCTATGGGTTGCTACCGATGACGGACAAGTACATATTACCAAAAATGGAGGCGCTACTTGGACCAATATTGCAAAAAACCTAAAAGGCTTACCGGAAAATAGTTGGATCACGCAAATAAAAGCATCCAATAAAAACAAAGGAGAAGCTTTACTGGTTGCGAACGATTATCGTCGTTTTAACTACACACCCTACGCCTATCGAACCACAGATTACGGAAAAACATGGGAGCGTATTGTTCATGAAAGTGATGCAAAAAGCTTTACTCTATGTATAGTAGAAGATCCTATTGAACCGAATTTACTGTTTTTAGGAACGGATGATGGGTTATATATTTCTTTAAATGCAGGAGAAAAATGGACCAAATGGACGGAAGGTTTCCCCACCGTTCCTGTAAAAGACTTGGTAATTCACCCAAGAGAACACGATTTAGTGATAGGTACTTTTGGTAGAGCAGCGTGGGTATTGGATGATATTCGTCCGCTAAGAGCCTTGGCGAAAAACAAAAACATTCTTACTAAAAATATTCAGCTATTTACGCCACCAACGGGCTACCAAGCCGCATATCAGCAACCCACAGGTAGCCGATTTGGTGCTGATGCGATGTATAATGGCACTAACAGAAGTCGTGGTGCTTTGGTACAGTTTTATGTAAACAAACCAAAATCAGCAAAAAACATTGATGAAAAAGACAAAAAATCGGATGTAAAAGAAGACGAAAACATCGTAAAATGGGACTCGATTAAATTTGAAATTTTTGATGGTAATAGACTTATTAGAACCCTTAAAAGAAAAACTCCTGAAGAAAATGGAATTCATAAAGCTGTATGGTTTATGGATGAAAAAGGTGTAGCACGACCTTCGAGAACCATTAGAAAACAAAAAAGAGAACCCAGTGGTGTTCGAGTAAAGCCCGGAATGTACACGATAAAAGCTACGTTTGGAGATCAAACATCAACACAAAACATTACGGTGAAGTTTGACCCAAGACTTCGTATCTCTCAAGAAGCTATCGACCAAAAATATGCCGCAGCAAAAGACTTGGAAACACACCAAAAGATTGTAGCAGATGCCGTGCAACAGCTAGTAGAGAGTAAAAATATTGCAACCGATTTCAAACAAAAATTAACAAAAAAAGACAAAAAAAGATATAAAGAATCTATAAAGCATTCTGAGGATATTGTTAAGAAGATTGACACACTTTTAGCGCTGTACTTAGGAAAAGTAGATAAAAGACAAGGCATTACTCGAAACCCAGAATCAACTGTTATGCAACGCTTCGGAACAGCTAGTAGCTATGTAAATAGTAGGTTTGGAGAACAAACGGCTACAGAAAAACAATTAATCATTCAATTTAAAGAAGCACTACAACCTGCTCTAGAAAAAACCAACGCTTTCTTCGATAAAGACTGGACGACATATAAAGAGCAACTCGAAAAAATAGAGTTATCTCCGTTTAAAGAAATCAAGCAATTTAATTTAGAATAAAAAGCTGAATATAAGACGAACACAATTTTAACAGTCAATTCTTTTCGTAAGAAACTTTAGAACTTTATTTTTGCTGACTCAAAGAGTAAGTCTCCTTTATATATTATATATTTAGGAGGTTTTTAATATAAAAAACTACCACTGTAACAATTATGAAAAAGTTAACTTTATTAACTATCATTTTATTTTCATTAAACAATTTCGCTCAACAATCAATAGCACCAGATCCGACAAAAGAATTGGGAGCATGGTATATGTACAAAGGTTCTCATCAAATTTCTGATAAGTTTAGTTTAAAAAGTATGGTACAATTCCGTTTCTTTGAAATTGGAGACGATATGCAACAATTTATTGTTCGCTTAGGTGGTAATTATAAATTTAGTAAAACTATAAGTGCTGCTGTTGGATATGTTTTTTTAAATACTGATAGAACTTTTAATGTAGATGCAGGTGATTTTAATGAACATCGTATTTATGAAGATCTAAACGTAAAACATAAAATAGCTACTGTAAGCTTTACCCACCGTTTGAGAGGAGAACAACGTTTTTTTGAATCAACCACAGGCAACTTTTTAAGATATCAAATAGCCTTAAGTCAACCTATCAATGAAAAATGGTCCGCTTATTTGTACGATGAAACCTTTTTAGATTTTGAAGGAGAATCGTATAATCAAAATTGGTTAGGAGCTGGTTTTAAATATAAGGTATCTACTACTTTAAAATTACAAGCAGGATATCAATTAATTAATGTAAACGAAATAGGTAACTTTAATAGAATTCTGCTAGGAGTTGCAATTAGTACAAATCATAGAAAATAGAACTCAGTATTATTTCATACTTTAGCAACAAATTATTTTTTTAGATGGAAGCACCTCATTTTACAAACGATGCAATCGTATTTGGTATTTTAATGATTTCGTTAGGTTTTGTGTTTTATACAGAATCGAAAACTTCAGGATTTTGGTATAAATTTTATAAAATAGTTCCTGGGTTATTTATGGCCTATTTTATACCCGCCATCTTTACAACCCTAGGCATTATTGCTCCCGAATGGCAAACTAAGAATACCATCGGAGAAATTGTAGAAAACGAATCACAACTTTATTATGTTGCCAGTCGATTTTTATTACCTGCCGCACTGGTTTTAATGACTCTGAGTATTGACTTAAAAGCCATATTTAATCTGGGTTCAAAAGCATTAATTATGTTTTTTACAGGTACTGTAGGAATCATCATAGGTGGCCCTATAGCAATTTTATTAATTTCTGCATTTTCACCAGAAACTGTTGGAGGTGCTGGGTTTGATGCTGTTTGGAGAGGACTTTCTACCTTAGCAGGAAGCTGGATTGGTGGTGGAGCTAACCAGACTGCCATGCTAGAAATTTATCAATACAATCCTGCTAAATATGGAGGAATGGTATTTGTAGATATTGTAGTTGCCAATATTTGGATGGCCATTTTACTAATAGGTATTGGTAAAAAAGACAAAATTAATAAGTGGCTAAAAGCCGATACCTCAGCGATAGAAGATTTAAAAGAACGCGTATCTGACTTTACCCAAAGCGTAAAAAGAACCCCTACCCTAACCGATTTTATGATTATGTTAGCTATTGCTTTCGGAACTGTTGGTTTTGGGCATTTTGCCGGCGCATATTTAAGCAACGTGTTCTCTTCATTAACTGCAAATATAGCATCTCAAACCTGGAGAAATATCTTTTCTTTTTTAGGCTCTAGTTTCTTTTGGTTGATTAGTATATCGACTATTGTTGCTATTATCTTATCTTTTACAAAAGCAAAAAATTATGAAGGTGCAGGCGCCAGTAAAGTAGGAAGTATTTTTATTTATGTCTTGGTCGCAACCATAGGAATGAAAATGGATTTAACCTTAATTTTTGAAAATGTGAATCTAATTTTCATTGGTTTGGTTTGGATGTCAATTCATGCCGGATTGTTAATTTTAGTAGCTAAATTAATCCGTGCTCCGTACTTTTTCTTAGCAGTAGGTAGCCAAGCCAATGTTGGGGGTGCTGCATCTGCCCCAATTGTAGCACAAGCTTTTCATCCTTCCTTAGCAACTGTAGGTGTTTTATTGGCTGTTTTTGGTTATGCCATAGGTACTATCGGTGCGATTGTGTGTACAATTTTAATGGAAATTGCCTCTAAAGTTTAGGAGAAATCTGCATATTTGCACCAGATAAATTTTGAATTCAATGAAGAAAATTATTGCGCTTTTCGCAATTGCACTTATTGCGGTTGCTTGCTCCTCTAAAAAAGAGGGAAATATGATTGTAAAAGGTCAAATTAAAGGATTAAAAAAAGGTACTTTATACCTTCAAAAAATGAAGGATACGTTATTAGTGCCCGTCGACTCTATGTCTTTATTAGCTGATGACAAATTTATACTAACTGATAACGTAGAGTCTCCTGTAATGTATTACTTGACTTTTGATGGCAATACCACCGATAAACACATTATGTTTTTTGGAGAAGAAGGAAAAATTACTATAAATGATAATGTTGAAGAATTTGGTTTTAAACCTGAAATAATAGGTTCTAAAAATCAGGAGGTAATAGATAACTACCGTAAAATAAATAAAAAATTTACAGACCAACGCTTAGATTTTATTAAGAAAGTGGTTGAAGCACGTCAGGCTCAAGACGAAGAACTCTTGAAGGAATTAGAAGCTGATTATAACAAAATGATACGTCGCCGTTTCTTATTTTCAGCAAACTTTGCTATTACCAATGCCGATAGTGAAGCGGCTCCTTATATTGCTTTATCTGAATTATACGATGCTAATATTAAACTTTTAGATACGATTAATAACAGTTTAACACCCAAGGTTAAAAACTCTGAATACGGTAAACGTTTACAAAAATTTGTAGATGAAATAAAAGCTAAAGAAGAAAAACAATAGTTTTTCTTTGTAAAAAACCAAAAGCTCATTCAATTTGAATGAGCTTTTGGTTTTTTATAACTTATTGAACTTTAAAAGACAGTACAGGTAACTTGCTATGATTAGCAATGTCTTCAGAAATACTTCCTTCAAAAAAGTGTGTAATGCCCTTTCTGCCGTGAGTAGCTACGACTAAAATATCTGAGTTTTCTTTATTGGCATAATAAAATACTCCCTTTTCTACAGAATAATCAGAAACCATTTTTACTTTAGGAATACTATCTTGATGTTTTTCATCGGTTTGATTGAAAAAATGCATCATTCTATCTTCTAGCTCCTTCGAACTTTTAAATTTAGAATTTGGAGTGCTTACATACAGTATTTCTATTTTTGCATCTAAATTTTTAAAGAATTTTTTAGCTTTCATGTAGGGCTCTACATCTTCGTCAGAAAAATCACACGCAAACAATACTTTTTCTATTTTACTTGCTATGGGCTCCTCCTTAATTACCAGCACAGGTACGTGTGCATGACGAATTACTTTTTCGGTGTTAGAACCAACGAGTATTTCTTTGACTCCTCCTACCCCTTTTGAACCCATAATGATTAAATCAGCCTCTTCATTTTTGGCTAAATCATCTAATTCACTAAAAATTTTAAAATGTTTGATAATTGGAGTTACTTTTACATCTGATAAATACTCTTTTTGTAAAAATTCATTAAATCTTTTCTCTGCTAATTTCAGGTAAAATACCATTTCTTGTTGTACAGCACTTTCAGATTGACTAATTACTGCATTCGATAACTCTAGCATGTGTACCGCTAACACTTCTGCTTCTTTTTGTTTGGCTAAGAAAGCAGCTGTTCTTAAAGCATTTTCAGAGTACTCAGAGAAATCAACAGGGACAATAATTTTTTTCATCATTTATTTTATTGTTTTAGGGGTTTAACATTATATTATAAAGTTAGCTAAACTTTACCAGTTATACCATGACAATTATCATTATTTTTAATGACAACCTTGCGTTGCGTTATGAAAGTCGGTAACAGGAACTGGAGATACATAAGGAATACCCAATCCTAAACCTCTCAAAATAAACAATATACCTATAACAACAACTACATAAGGTATGGCTTGCTGAACTCTTTTTCGTATGAAACCATTTGCAAAATTACCTACGTATACAACAGCGGTCATTAAGGGTATGGTTCCTAATCCGAAGAGAAACATATAAAAACTTCCCGACAACATACTGGTAGTGGTTAATGCGCCAAAAACAGCCATATACACCAATCCGCAAGGTAAAAAACCATTTAAAAAGCCAATGGTAAAAAACGTATCGTTTCCTTTTTTTCTCAACTCTTTTCCCAAGGAAGATTTCACCTTCATTACGAGCCTATTCATTGGGTTTGAAAAGTTGTACTTCTGAAAGGTTTTGGGTACAAGGATTGCTAAAATCATCAACACTCCCACGATAATTGAAAGTTGTTGTTGAAATCCGAAGAAATAAAATCCTTTTCCTAGCAAACCAAATAAAAAACCTATTAAACTATAGGTAAATAAACGTCCTAAATGATAACTTGTAATTTGAAAAAACTGCGTTACTTTATTTCTTCTATCTACTGGTAACATAAAGGCAATCGGGCCGCACATACCAATACAATGGAAGCTTCCTAATAAACCAAATATGATTGCTGAAAGAAACATTAGTACATCAACTCTTTCTGAAATAAATAATCTTTATTTTTGTAGTTCCAAGAAACAGTTATGTTCCAACGACCACCTAACAAACGTTTCTCAGGCACGAGCAAATATGTTTCAGAAATCGAAATAGGCATTTCGAAATCTAATTGTTTATCAGATGGTCTGTATAGGAACACTTTTCCATTTATATCTTTAGGATTAAAGTCCGTTGGAAAATGGACTTTAATTCCTTCAGTTACTTTTTCTAATTTGATGTTTTCTTTTAATGCTTTTGCGTTTTTAGTAGCATCTAATTTGTTCTGAAACTCTAATTCTTGTTGATAGTATTTTTCTGTTACCAAATCGTGATTGTAGTTTTTACCTGTACTCATTGCTACTACAAAATACATGATAAAGCCTATAAAGCCTATAATTGCTATTACTATACCCGTGCCCCAGTTTAGTTTCATTTTATTTAATTTTAGTCTTTAACTTTTAGTCTTTAGTTAGAATACAAACTAAAAACTACCAACGTATTGACTTGGTTATCTATAACTCCTTGGTCCTAAAAAATTGGTTGTGGTGGTTTCAATAAGTTTGTCGCCGCTATACACCCCAATCTCTAGGTTTACTTTTTCTTTTTTCATTTCCGATTGATGCATTTCTATAAATAGGGTACCTTCTGCTAATCCTTGTTTAGGAACTTCAAAATTTTGATGCGTTACTGTTTCAATCTTTCCTTTGTGAGATAGTAATTTATAACTCACATTTTCTATTTGTTTCGTGGTTTTATTTACTACTTTAAACGTGTAAATATTACTAATAATTCCGTTTTCTTTATGCTGATACAACTGACCTGGTAGTCTTAAAATTGTTGCTTCTACATCATTTCTTAAAAATAGCATTCCTATTAAAACTCCTACTAAAATGACTAATACTGCTGAGTATCCTTTCATCCTAGCCGTAAACTTAAAAGGCGTTTTCTTAACAATATTTGCTTCACTTGCATAGCGAATTAAACCTGTTGGCAATCCTACCTTTTCCATCATCTGATCACATTCATCGATACAAGCTGTACAGTTCACGCACTCTAATTGCGTACCGTTTCGAATGTCTATTCCTGTAGGACATACATGTACACATTGAAAACAATCTATACAATCTCCTTTTCCTGTTGTTGCTCTGTCTTCGTTTTTTCTAAACTTTCCTCTACCTGTTTTTCCTTCTCCTCTTACATGGTCATAGGCTACGTTAATCGTTTTGTTGTCTAATAACACTCCCTGCAATCTACCATAAGGACAAGCAATGATACATACTTGTTCTCTAAACCATGCAAACACAAAATAGAAGACTCCTGTAAATATTAGCAGTGATATTAATGTACTGAGATGATCTGATGGGTTGCCTGTTATATAACTTATTAATTTGTCTCCTCCGATTAAATAGGCCAAGAAAACATTTGCTATGATGAACGAGATGATAAAAAAGACTATCCATTTTAAGACCCTTTTTCTAATCTTTTCGGCATTCCAAGGCTGCTTTGCTAGTCGAATTTGTTTTCCTCTATCTCCTTCAATAAAGTATTCAATTTTTCTAAACACCATTTCCATAAAAATGGTTTGCGGACAAATCCATCCACAGAAAATCCGACCAAATACAACGGTAAATAGGATGATAAACACCACTCCTATAATCATTGAAATTACCATTAGATGAAAATCTTGTGGCCAGAAAGGAAATCCGAAAATAGAAAACTTACGTTCTAGAACATTGAAGAGTAAAAACTGATTTCCATTAATTTTTATAAAAGGTGCGGCTAATAAAAAGGCTAATAAAAAATAGCTTACATAGCTTCGGTATTTATAAAATTTTCCGCTAGGTTTTTTTGGAAACACCCAAGCTCTTTTTCCTTCATCGTTTATAGTACCAATACTATCTCTGAATTGTTCGTTCTTGGGTGTTTCCATATCAACTATTAAAAACTAATTTGTAATGAATTGTACCTACTATTGGATACTGTCTTTTAATTGCTCTTCTGTTGTTGGCATAACTACAGCTGGTGCTTCACCGTCTTCTTTATACAACTCTCCTTGCGGTTCTTTTGGTTTTGCTGGTGTAGTTCCTTGTAACGAAATGATATAACTTGCTACTTTTTGAATATCTTTTGGTTTTAGTGTTTTGTTCCAAGCTACCATACCTTTTCCATCTCTTCCTCCATTGGCAATGGTGTTGAAAATATTTTTCATACCTCCACCTAAAATCCAGTATTCATCGGTTAAGTTTGGACCAATACCTCCTCCTCCGTCTGCTACGTGACATGCAGCACAGTTTAGGTTATATACCGCTTTACCTCTACTCAAGTCACTAGCATCAGTTAAAACAGTGGCTGTTTCGGCATCGACAATAGCTTCTTTAGAATTTGATTTATATGCTGCTAACTCTCGTTTTGCTTCTTCAACTGAATGGGCGTATTCCATCTCTTGAGTATCTGCTCCTAGTATATGATATCTTGTTAAATATACGGCGGCAAAAATAATGGTTGCATAGAATAAGTATAGCCACCATGGCGGTAAGTTATTGTCTAACTCTTTAATTCCATCATAATTATGGTCCAAAATTATTTCATCTTCCTCTTCTATGGCTTTCGCTGCCGTCCATTTATTAATAATACTCTTAGCCCAAGCCCAGTTATCAACTTCTTCAGGTTGAATTCCGTCTTTTTCTAATTGAAGTTGCTCTGCCTTTTGTTGTGAAACAATATTTAAAGCTTCTTTTAAAATTATTACTATAATAAGTGCTACCGCAGCTATCCATACCAACGGATGTTCATACAAGCTAAATGGATTTTCGTATGATTTAATTGCAGTAGCAATAGCAAAAAGGGTTACTGCAATAAAAATGATATATGCTATAGATTGAAAATATTTTTTCATCTTTTTTAATTTTACTAATTATCAAATGGTAATTTACTTACACTACTTATATACTCTTTTTTGGCTGTAAACACCCACCAAAACAACACTACGAAAAACGTAAAGAATATGGTTAGCGAAATAATTGGGTATATTTCTATACCTGCAATAGTTTCCATATGGTTTTTTACAAACTTTAACATAATCTCTAATTTTTAGCGCTTAATTGTTTTTCAACGTCTTTTACTTTAATATCGGTACCTAATCTTTGTAAATAAGCAATTAGGGCTACGATCTCTCTATCTTTCATTTCAATGAAAGTTTGTCCGTTTTCTTGAGCATACTTTTTATCTGCTTCGTAATTGGTTGCAAAATCTGGATCGGCATATAAGTTCTCTTGAATTTTAGCTCCTTGTTGTTCCATGCTCGCTTGCGCATTGGCGATATCCTGCTCGGTATAAGGAACTCCTAAGGTTACCATTGCTTTCATTTTGCTTTCGGTATCACTCTTATCTAACTTATTTCTTACAAGCCATTGGTATGCTGGCATGATAGATCCTGGCGAGGTACTTTGTGGGTCGTACATGTGATTTAAGTGCCAACTATCGTTATACTTACCTCCAACTCTTAATAAATCTGGTCCTGTACGTTTAGAACCCCATAAGAATGGATGGTCGTATACAAATTCTCCTGCTTTTGCAAATTCTCCATAACGTTCTACTTCTGATCTAAATGGACGTACCATTTGTGAGTGACATCCTACACATCCTTCACGGATATAGATATCTCGTCCTTCTAATTCTAATGGTGTGTAAGGTTGAACGCTAGTAATAGTAGGTATATTAGATTTTACTAATAATGTAGGTATAATTTGAACAATACCACCAATTAAAATAGCTACTGTAGCATAGATAGTTAATTTAATAGGTCTTCTTTCTAACCACGTGTGCCATCCTTCTTTAGAAGTTCTGTGTTTAGAAACCTTCGTTAATGCTGGTGCTTCTGCTAATTCATCGGTAACGTCGCTACCAGAGCGTACTGTGATAATAATGTTATATACCATTACTAACGCTCCAAGGATGTATAAACTTCCTCCAATGGCACGCATCCAATACATAGGAATGATTTCGTTTACGGTTTCTAAGAAGTTTCCGTAGGTTAATGTTCCGTCTGGATTAAATTGTTTCCACATTGAAGCTTGTACAAATCCAGCTACATACATTGGTAAGGCATACACTATGATACCCAACGTTCCAATCCAGAAATGGAAGTTTGCCAATGCTGTAGAATATAGTTTTGTTTTAAACATTCTTGGTACTAGCCAGTATAGCATACCGAAGGTTAAGAATCCGTTCCATGCTAAGGCACCTACGTGTACGTGTGCGATAATCCAATCACTAAAGTGTGCAATTGCGTTTACATTTTTTAATGATAACATTGGACCTTCGAAAGTTGCCATACCGTATCCTGTAATGGCTACTACCATAAATTTTAATACAGGGTCTACTCGTACTTTATCCCAAGCTCCACGAAGTGTTAACAACCCGTTGATCATACCTCCCCAAGAAGGTGCAATTAACATTACAGAAAATGCTACTCCTAAGTTTTGTGCCCAATCTGGTAGTGATGTATATAATAAGTGGTGTGGTCCTGCCCAAATGTAGATGAATATTAATGACCAGAAGTGTACGATAGATAATCTATATGAATATACGGGTCTGTTTGCTGCTTTAGGCACGAAATAGTACATCAACCCTAAGAAAGGAGTTGTTAAGAAGAATGCTACGGCGTTGTGCCCGTACCACCATTGTACTAATGCGTCTTGAACTCCTGCGTATACTGAATAACTTTTTAAGAAACTTACTGGTAATTCTAAACTATTAAAAATATGTAGTACCGCTACGGTTACAAAAGTTCCTAAATAGAACCAAATGGCTACATATAAGTGACGTTGTCTTCTTTTTAAGATTGTCCAAATCATATTCACACCAAAAGCTACCCAAACTAAAGCAATGGCGATATCGATTGGCCATTCTAACTCGGCATATTCTTTTGATGTGGTAATTCCTAGTGGTAATGTTATAGCTGCTGCAACAATAATTAACTGCCACCCCCAAAAGTTGAAATTACTTAAAAAATCACTCGCCATACGGGCTTTTAACAATCGTTGTAACGAGTAATATACTCCTGCGTATATGGCATTCCCCACGAAAGCAAAAATTACAGCATTCGTGTGTAATGGTCTTAAACGTCCAAAACTTAACCACGAAATACCGTCTGTTAAATTTGGGAATAAAAACATAAAAGCCAATAACAATCCTACTGAGAAACCTACTATTCCCCATAGTAAAGTTGCATAGATGAATTTTTTTACGATTTTATTATCGTAATAAAATTGTTGCATTTCCATAATTTATTTGAATTTAATATCTGTTGTTACTTGTTAGTTCTTTGTTTCTTCTTTTACCAGTTCATCATCAAACAACATACGTACCGACGGCGTGTACGAATCGTCGTACTGCCCGCTTTTTACTGAAACAATAAATGCTATAAAGAAAATAACAGCCACTAGAATACTTAGTGTGAGTAGTAAATAAATAACGCTCATATTTTGCCTGATAATTATGATTCAAAGATAAATGTGAAGGTTTTCTTAAAACATGATATTTGTCATGTTTAAAAATTTCTCACAAAATTCAAAACACAGTTTGAAAGATACTAAAAACCAGTAGTATTGCAACCACTCTAAGCTGTTTTATTGTTAAAAACCAATTAACATTATTGATTGTAAGCACGTTACATACACAATAATTTTTCAATTCGTCATCCCACTCATAAGACTGCCATAAAAACTTCATGTTATTTCGTTTTTTCGCAGTGAAGGTTTCCTTTTTTTATCCTTTACGATAAACCTCGCTATTGTGTTGTTAACTGCTAAGTTCGAAGTCATAAGAAACAGATTTCTCAGTCGTTACCACTCCTTCGAAATGACTAGAATTTTATTTAAAATGCTCAAATGTCACTTCCTAACTCCTGACTCCTGACTCCTGACTCCTGACTATTAACTCCTAGTTTAAATTGTCATTGAAAACAACTTTGTTTCGGGTTGTTTTTCGTGTAATTTTTTATCGAATGCCATACAGATGTTTCGCACATAGGGTCTTGCTTTTTCTGGAACGGTTAGCTTTTCTCCTTCAATAAAAACCAAACCGTCGTCAATCATTTCGTCTAACTTTTCGATATGAGCTTCTACGTTTTCTATCTGCAACGAAGCCGATTCCCACGAAGTGGAAAAATGACACATAATGTTTAAGATATGTTTTCTGATGATTAAATCTTCTTCAGATAATATGTGCCCTCTAAACACAGGGATTTCTCCTTCGTTTACAATTTTTTCGTACTCTTTTACCGTTTTCACATTTTGTGCAAATCCGTACCAAGAATCAGAGATTGACGACATGCCTAACCCAACCATTAATTGTGTTTTGTTCGCAGTGTACCCCATAAAGTTACGGTGTAAGGTTTTCTCCTCAGTTGCTTTGTATAAACTATCGGTGGGTAGTGCAAAATGATCCATTCCTATTTCGATATACCCCATTTCTGCAAACAACTCTTTTCCTATTTCATACAACTCTCGTTTTTCTTCATTTTTTGGTAAATCGTCTTCGTTAAATCCGCGTTGCCCTACTCCTTTTACCCAGGGTACATGGGCATAACTGTAAAATGAAATTCTATCGGGTTGTAATTCTTTGGTTTTGTTAATGGTATCGATTACATTTTCTTTGGTTTGAAACGGAAGTCCGAATACCAAATCGTGACTAATCGATGTGTATCCTATTTCTTTTGCCCAAGTATGTACGTTTTGTACGTTTTCAAAAGGCTGTATTCGATGAATGGCTTCTTGTACTTTTAGATTGTAATCTTGTACGCCAAAACTCACTCTTGTAAATCCTACATCATATAGCGTTTGTAAGTGTTCTTTTGTCGTATTGTTTGGATGTCCTTCAAAACTGAATTCGTGTTCAGGGTGTTTTTGTGCATGGAGAAAAATTCCGTCTATTAATCGTTTCAATTGTTCTTCAGAAAAGAATGTTGGGGTTCCTCCTCCTAAATGAATTTCTTTTATTATCGGTGTTTCATCTACCAAATCTACATACAATTGCCATTCTTTTAAAACGGTTTCTATATACGGATTTTCCATTTCATGGCGTTTTGTTATGTGTTTGTGGCAGGCACAAAACGTACACAAACTCTCGCAAAATGGTAAATGAATGTACAAGCTGATTCCTTCTGAAGAATTACTTTCTATAAACGATTGTTTAAACGTTTGTATCCATTTTTCTTTTGAAAAGGTATCATTATCCCAATACGGAACGGTTGGATAACTTGTATATCTTGGCCCTGGAATGTTGTATTTTTGAATAAGTGAATTCATGTCTTTGTTTTTGCGCATTGTTAAGACCTCTCATCTGCATTTGAGGTGACATTAAGCCAATTCTAATGCGATTTCTATCATTTCTTTAAAGGTTTGTTCTCTTTCATCGGCAGTCGTTCTTTCTCCTGTAACCAAACTATCTGAGATGGTTAAAATAGATAATGCCTGGACGTTGTTTTTCGCTGCTACTGTATACAATCCGTTGGTTTCCATCTCTACACAAAGCACCCCATAGGCTGCCCATTTTTTATAGCTTTCAAACTCATCGGCATAAAATTCATCTGAACTCAACACATTCCCTGCTTTTAATGAGATTCCTTTTCTTTTGGCAGCGTCGATTGCTTTTAAGAACAATTCAAAACTTGCTGTTGGGGCATAATCGGCACCGTGAAAGCGCTTCGTATTCAATCCGGAATTTGTGGAAGCTGCCATGGCAATAACGATATCGCGGATTTTAACTTCTTTTTGATACGATCCGGCAGTACCTACTCTTATTAAATTTTTTACGCCGTATTCGGTAATTAATTCGTGTGTATAAATTAACGTAGAAGGAATTCCCATTCCTGTTCCTTGTACTGAAATTCGTTTTCCTTGATAGGTTCCTGTAAATCCTAACATACCACGAACATCGTTATAACAAACTGGGTTTTCTAAAAATGTTTCGGCTATCCATTTGGCCCGCATAGGGTCTCCTGGTAATAAAACAGTTTCTGCTATTTCTCCGTTTTTTGCTCCTATATGTACACTCATATTTTTTGTCGTTGGATAATTTTAAAATTTGTCTCTTGTCTCTTGTCTCTTGGCTCTTGGTTCTTGGCTATTGGCTATTGGCTATTGGCTATTGGCTATTGGCTATTGGCTAAAAATACATTTGTTTTATCAGTACTCATTTTTGTTTGAAATACCACTTGTTACTAACGCTACTCCTGAAGAGGTTCCTAAGCGTGTAACACCCTTCTCTATATATTGTAGCGCTGTTTGGATATCTCTAATGCCCCCTGCCGCTTTTATCTGGGCTTTACCATCTACAACGCTATCCATAATCATAACGTCTTCAAAAGTGGCGCCCCCCGTACCAAACCCTGTAGATGTTTTTACAAAATCAGCTCCTGATTCTACAGCTAATTGACTTACTGTTTTTATTTGTTGTTTCGATAGGTAACAGTTTTCAAAAATCACTTTTAAAATCTTTTCTCCTATTGCTTCTTTTATTGAGCGAATTTCTTTTTCTACATAATTCTCATCGCCTGCTAACAACTTACCAATATTGATAACCATATCAATTTCTGAAGCACCATTTTTTATACACTCTTTGGCTTCAAAAACTTTGGCTTTGGTTGTCATTGCTCCTAAAGGAAATCCTATTACGGCTGCTACTTTTACCTCTGTCCCTTCTAACTCTTTGGCTGCCAACTCTACATAACACCCGTTTACACAAACTGCATAAAAGTTATATTCTTTGGCTTCCTCACATAGTTTTACGATCTCGGCTTTTGTTGCTGTAGCTTTTAGTAACGTATGATCGATGTATTTATTAATATTCATAATTATACTTCTTTTACTCTTTTTAACGTATCTAATTTTGATAATGATAACCGTACGATGCTTTCTTCAGTAGCTGTTAGATTATGTACTACTTGTGGTTTTAATGAAATGATATCTCCAGTAACTATTTGTTTTACTTCTCCTGCGACTCCAAAATCGATAGCTCCTTTTACTATTTGAACAATGATTGCAAATGGGGCTTGGTGATCTTCCATAGTTTGCCCTTTTTTGAATACCACTCGTATTTCTTTTGAGAACTCTGTATCTAATACTAAAGACACTGCTGGTTTGAGTTCATTAAATTTTATATCTTCTAAAAATGAGGCTACTTGCATAATTTTTATTTTATTTTTCTACCTAACATGTTGGTTGCTATGGTGGTAAACACGACTACACTAATTGAACTGAGCGGCATTAAAATGGCTGCTATTACTGGCATTAACTGTCCTGTTACTGCGAAATAAAGTCCCACAACATTGTATAGTAACGATAATAAAAAGCAATACTTTATGATTTGTATCGATTTTTGTGATGCTTTGATATAACTTCCTATCTCACTAAATTTTGTGGCGTCTAAAATGGCATCGCAAGCAGGCGAAAATACGTTGATATTTTCTGATAATGCAACTCCTACATTACTTTGTGCTAAGGCGCCTGCATCGTTTAATCCGTCTCCAACCATCAATACACTTTCTCCGCGCTCTTGTAGCGTTTCGACATAGTGTAGTTTATCTTGTGGCTTTTGATTGAATAAGAATGTTGTTTCTTTAGGTAATAATTCTTTTAAAAAAGTTTTCTCTCCTTCATTGTCTCCCGAAACTACTGATAGTTCATAGTTTTTATTCAAATTAGAGAATAGGTTTTTTACTCCTTTTCTATAAGCATTTTTAAATACGAATTTTCCTTTATACTCGTCGTTGACACTAATGTGTACGGACGTATCTAAGTTGGCTTGTTCTTTTGCATTTGCTACAAAAGAAGACGAACCTATTTTTAATCTTGTTTGTTGATAGCTTGTTTCAATTCCTTTTCCTACATATTCTTGATAAGCATCAACTGGTAACATTTCTTCTTGTAAAGAAGCATACAACATTCTGCTTAATGGGTGGTTTGATGATCTTAAAGAACTTTTTAAAATGGACTTTTGAGTTGTATTTAGTTCTTCGCCTTCATAGGTTATGGTATTTTCTTTATTGGTAGTAAGGGTACCTGTTTTATCAAAAATAACTGAATTTACTGCTGCCAATTGTTCTACTACAGTCGCATTTTTTAAATAAAACTTCTTTCGTCCAAAAATTCGCAGGATATTTCCTAAGGTAAATGGTGCTGCCAAGGCTATTGCACAGGGGCATGCAATAATTAATACCGAGGTAAATACATTTAATGCTGCGCTTGAATCGTAGTACAACCAGAAGGCTGTAGATACAAACGCTATGGACAGTACTATGATGGTAAAGTTTTTACTTATTTTATCGGTTAAGGTTTTAAATGATGAATTTTTATCTTTTTGAAATACATCGTTGCTCCATAACTGTGTTAAGTAACTTTGTGAAACTGAAGTTAGCACTTCCATTTCTATACTTCCTGACAGTTGCTTTCCTCCTGCAAATAGCTTATCGCCCGATTTTTTCGTAACGGGTACCGCTTCGCCTGTAACAAAACTGTAATCTATTTTTGCTTCTCCGTTTATTAAAATTCCATCAACAGGAATTAATTCTTGATTTCTAATTAACAGCCTGTCTCCTTTCGTAACATCATAAAGTTGTATGTTTTCTTCTTTTTTATCGGAAGTTATTTTGGTAACTGCAATAGGGAAGTACGATTTGTAATCACGTTCAAATGACAGGAAGTTATAGGTTTTTTGCTGAAAAAATTTCCCTAATAATAAAAAGAACACCAACCCTGTTAAACTATCAAAAAAGCCTGTTCCTAAATCTAACACAATTTCTGCGGTACTACGCACAAAAAGCACTAAGATTCCTAAGGCAATAGGAACATCGATATTCAATATTTTTGAACGTAGTCCTTTGTATGCAGAAATAAAATAGTCTTGCCCCGCATAAAAAACCACAGGCAACGAAAATATAAACATTAACCAGCGAAAGATGCCTTTGTATTGTTCTAACCAATATTCTGATACTTCAAAATACTCGGGAAAAGATAAAAACATCACATTTCCAAAGGCAAAACCTGCTATTCCTAATTTGTAGATTAAACTACGGTCTATTTTCTTCTTCCCTACCTCATAATCCTCTAAACTAATATAAGGCTCGTACCCAATAGAACTTAGCAATAGTACTATTTCTTTGAGCGAGGTTTTTTCAGAATTATAAGTAATTCGTACGGTTTTCTTCGGAAAATTAACTTGTGATGAAGATACATATTCCTGTAGTTTATGTAAGTTTTCTAAAACCCAAATACATGAGCTACAGTGTATATGCGGAATGTATAAATTAACAACTTGAATATTGCCATCGTTAAACTCTACTAACTTGTCTACAATAGCCTCATTATCTAAGAAATCATATTTTCCTTTTATCTCTTCGGGGATGGCTCCTGGATTGCTTTGAAAATCGTAATAACAAGTTAAATCGTTCTCTGAAAAAATTTCAAAAACCGTTTTACATCCATTACAACAGAAAAATTTATCCTCTATTGTATTTTTTTTTGTATCGCACTCGTTACCACAATGAAAACATGTTGTGCTTTCCATATTTACTCTTTTGCCTGGCACAAATATCTAATAAGATATTATATTAAAACATGATAATTGTCAGCTTTTATGTATCTTTGAACAGTTAAAAAAGGCATATTTATGAGCAAGTGTGAACAATGCATCGTTCGGGAATTCAATTCTTTAAAAGCTTTGACTAAAGAGGAATTGATTAGGGTGACGGGATGTAAAACTTCAAAAATAGTAAAAAAAGGAGAAGTACTTTTTGATGAAGGTGAATACATTAATGGTATTTTTTGTGTTAAAGATGGCGTTTGTAAAGTTTCTAAAATGAGTGATAATGGTCGAGATCAAATTATTCATTTAATTAAAAAAGGAGATATCATAGGCGAACGCAGTTTAATAAACAATGAGGCTTCTAATTTAAAAGCCATCGCAGTAAATGACATGGAAGTTTGTTTTATTCCTAAGGAAGAAATTCTTAGAGATTTAGAGAACAACGCTAGTTTCTCTATGGATATTTTAAAGAAAATGGCAAATTCTTTGAAGGAAGCAGATGATGTTATTGTTGATATGGCTCAAAAAACAGTAAAACAACGTTTAGCTGCCACGCTATTGTTGTTAGATGCTAAGTTTGATAAAAATGAAAATGGCTCTATGAATATTTCCTTATCAAGAGAAGACATTGCCAATATTATTGGCACGGCTACCGAAAGTGCCATTCGCTTGCTATCTGAATTTAAAAAGAAAAAACTTATTGACTTAAAAGGGAAAGAAATTTTTATTAATGATATAAAAGCATTAAGAGAACTTTCGGAAGGTTTTTAAGCTTAGCCTATACAAATAAATAAAAAAAATCGTCTAAATAAATTAGACGATTTTTTTTATGCTTCACCTGTGGTTCCTCCAAAATTCATTGGAATTGGTGGTTGTTCATAATCTTTTATTTCACCGTGTGCTTGTTCGAACTTACGAATGTTATCTGCCAATGCTTTTGACAAACGCTTCGCATGCTGTGGTGTTAAGATAATTCTTGATTTTACTTTTGCTTTGGGAACACCTGGCATAATATTGATGAAATCTACTATAAACTCTGAAACAGAGTGATTTATAATAGCTAAATTACTATAGGTTCCTTCTGCTACTTCCTGATCTAATTCTATATTTAATTGTGGTTCTTTATTTTCTGCCATAATCGTATGTTTTTTAATAGTTATATCAAGTAATTGTTAAAGAAAAAGTTGAATTGCATCGGTAAATAAATTACGTTAACAATCCAACTTTTAAACATTGAAACGATTAAATTTTAATCTATAAACTTTGCTCTATTTCATCTTTAGGTCCGACGATGATGTCTTCATAAGCTCTCATTCCTGTACCTGCTGGTATACGTTTACCTACAATTACATTTTCTTTCAATCCTTCTAAATGATCAACTTTACCGTTTACAGCGGCTTCGTTTAATACTTTAGTAGTTTCTTGGAACGATGCAGCCGAGATAAATGACTTCGTTTGTAACGATGCTCTTGTAATACCTTGCAATACTTGCTCGGCTGTTGCTGGTTGAGCATCACGTGCTACTACTAAGTTTTTATCTTCTCTACGTAATAAAGAATTTTCATCTCTTAACTGTCTCGCCGTAACTATTTGTCCTGCTTTTAAGTTAGTAGAATCTCCTGAATCTTCAATAACTTTCATTCCGTAAACTTCGTCGTTTTCTTTGATGAAGTCAGTTTTATGAACTAATTGATTTTCCAAGAATAAGGTATCACCTGAATCAATAATTCTTACTTTACGCATCATTTGACGTACAACTACCTCGAAATGCTTATCATTAATCTTCACCCCTTGTAAACGATATACTTCTTGAATTTCGTTTACTAAGTACTCTTGTACTGCTGAAGGTCCTTTGATATTTAAGATATCGATAGGCGTAATAGCTCCGTCAGACAATGGCATTCCTGCTTTGATAAAGTCGTTTTCTTGAACTAAGATTTGGTTCGATAATTTAATTAAGTATTTCTTAACATCACCAGTCTTAGATTCGATAATAATTTCACGATTACCACGCTTAATTTTACCAAATGAAACTACTCCATCAATTTCTGCTACTACCGCTGGATTAGAAGGGTTACGTGCTTCAAATAATTCTGTTACACGTGGTAAACCTCCTGTAATATCTCCTGCTTTACCAGACTTACGAGGAATTTTTACTAATGTTTTACCAGTTTCAACTTTATCTCCATCATTTACAATTAAGTGAGCGCCTACAGGTAAACTGTATGAACGCAATGCATTTCCATCAGCATCTTCAATAATTAAAGAAGGAATAATTTTCTTGTTTTTAGAATCGGTAATTACTTTTTCTTGCTTACCTGTTTGTTCGTCAATTTCTACAGAGTAATTGATTCCTTGCTCTAAATTGTCAAACTTTACTTTTCCTTCAAACTCCGATACAATAACTCCGTTAAATGGATCCCATTGACAAACTACCTGTCCTTTTTTAATCGTCTTTCGATCTTTATCAAAAATAATAGAACCGTAAGGAATAATATTCGTGCTTAAGGTAATGTTCGTTTTCTTATCTATAATTTTAATTTCTGCAGTACGAGAAATTACGATGTCTACTTCAGTTCCTTCGTTGTCTTTTCCTTTAACTGTTCTTAAATCATCGATAGCTACGTTTCCGTCGAACCTCGCTATGAGTTTATTTTCTTCGGAAATGTTACCTGCAACCCCACCAACGTGGAACGTACGTAAGGTTAACTGAGTACCTGGTTCTCCAATCGACTGTGCAGCAATTACACCCACAGCTTCACCTCTTTGAACTTTTTTACCAGTTGATAAACTCTGTCCGTAACATTTTTCACAGATTCCTTTTTCAGACTCACATGTTAATGCCGAACGTACTTCTACTTTATCGATTCCTGAAGCATCTATTTTATCTGCTAAAACTGGAGTAATTAACTCTCCTGCTTCTACTAACAATTCATCAGAAGAAGGTGCATACACATCATATAGTGCGGTACGTCCTGCAATTCTTTCACTTAAAGATTCAACGATTTCATCATTCTTCTTTAATGCAGAAACTTCTAATCCTCTTAAGGTACCACAATCTTCTTCGTTTACAATAACATCTTGAGATACATCTACCAAACGACGTGTTAAATACCCTGCATCGGCAGTTTTTAATGCGGTATCGGCAAGACCTTTACGTGCACCGTGCGTTGAGATAAAGTATTCTAAAATTGATAACCCTTCTTTAAAGTTTGATAAAATTGGGTTTTCAATAATCTCTCCACCTCCGGCAGTCGATTTTTTAGGTTTCGCCATTAATCCACGCATACCTGTTAACTGACGAATCTGTTCTTTCGATCCACGGGCTCCAGAATCTAACATCATAAATACCGAGTTAAATCCTTGTTGGTCTTCACGTAAACGTTTCATAGATAATTCAGTTAATCGGTTGTTGGTAGAACCCCAAACATCAATTACCTGATTGTAACGTTCTTTCTGTGTTAACATACCCATGTTATAGTTCATAACGATTACGTCTACCTCTTTATTAGCTTCGGCAATCATGCTATGTTTTTCTTCTGGGATAATGATATCTCCTAATGAGAATGATAAACCACCTTGGAAGGCAAATTTATATCCCATTCCTTTGATATCATCTAAGAATTTTCCTATTGATGGAATATCGGTTACTTTTAAGATATTACCAATAATTCCACGCAACGATTTTTTAGTTAATACCTCATTGATATATCCTGCTTGCTCTGGTACTACTTCGTTGAATAATACTCTACCTACCGTAGTTTCAATTAATTGGGTTACTAACTCTCCGTTTTCGTTAAAGTCTTTCGTTCTTACTTTTACTCCTGCATTTAAGTCTACTTTACCTTCGTTGTAAGCAATCGTTACTTCTTCTGGAGAATAAAAAGTTAATCCTTCTCCTTTAATAGGAACTTCTGGAGTTGACTTTCTTTCTTTTGTCATGTAGTACAACCCTAAAACCATATCCTGTGAAGGTACCGTAATTGGTGCTCCGTTAGCAGGGTTTAAGATATTATGAGAAGCTAGCATTAATAATTGTGCTTCTAGAATAGCTTCTGGTCCTAATGGTAAGTGAACCGCCATTTGATCTCCATCGAAATCGGCGTTGAATGCCGTACATACTAATGGGTGTAAACGAATTGCTTTTCCTTCAATTAATTTTGGTTGGAAAGCTTGAATACCTAAACGGTGTAAGGTAGGAGCACGGTTTAATAAAACTGGGTGTCCTTTAATTACATTTTCTAAGATATCCCAAACAACAGGTTCTTTTCTATCAATTATTTTCTTTGCAGATTTTACTGTCTTAACAATTCCTCTTTCGATTAATTTACGAATAACAAAAGGTTTGTATAATTCAGCCGCCATGTCTTTTGGCAATCCACATTCGTATAATTTTAACTCTGGTCCAACAACAATTACCGAACGTGCAGAATAATCAACACGCTTACCTAATAAGTTTTGACGGAAACGTCCTTGTTTTCCTTTTAAACTATCAGATAATGATTTTAACGGTCTGTTAGACTCTGTTTTTACTGCTGAAGATTTACGTGTGTTGTCAAATAATGAATCTACCGATTCTTGTAACATACGCTTTTCGTTACGTAAAATTACTTCTGGTGCTTTAATTTCCATCAATCGCTTTAAACGATTGTTACGGATAATTACACGACGGTATAAATCATTTAAGTCTGATGTTGCGAAACGACCTCCATCTAATGGTACTAATGGACGTAATTCTGGTGGAATTACCGGAATTACTTTCATAATCATCCATTCTGGATTGTTCTCTCTATTTTGTTGAGATTCTCTAAATGCTTCAACAACATTTAAACGTTTTAAGGCTTCGTTTTTACGTTGTTTTGAAGTTTCGGTATTGGCTTTGTGTCGTAACTCGTATGATAAAGCGTCTAAGTCGATTCTTTGTAATAAATCGATTAAACATTCTGCTCCCATTTTAGCAATGAACTTATTAGGGTCAGAATCTTCTAAGTACATATTTTCTTGTGGAAGTTCATCTAGAATATCTAAATATTCTTCCTCAGTTAAGAAATCCATTTTTTGTAATGGCTCTCCTTCGGCATTTTTAGCAATACCTGGTTGAATTACTACGTAACGCTCGTAGTAAATAATCATGTCTAACTTCTTAGAGGGCAACCCTAAAAGGTATCCCATTTTGTTAGGCAATGATCTAAAGTACCAAATATGTGCTACTGGTACTACTAGGTTAATGTGTCCTACTCTATCTCTACGTACTTTTTTCTCAGTAACTTCAACACCACAACGGTCACAAACGATACCTTTATATCGAATTCTTTTATATTTACCACACGCACACTCATAGTCTTTTACAGGACCGAAGATACGCTCACAAAACAACCCATCTCTTTCTGGTTTGTGTGTACGGTAGTTAATAGTTTCTGGTTTTAACACCTCTCCTTTAGAAGCCTCTAAAATAGACTCGGGTGATGCTAAACCTATTGAAATTTTGTTAAACTTCTTAACAGTGTATTTTTCGTTTTTTCTTGCCATGATAATGGATTCGAATTAAAAATAAATGTCTTTTAAAAAGACTGATATTGAAAAAATGATTTGCCTCAGAGTTTTCACTCTGAGACATTTCACTGTGATTATTCTTCTAACTTAACGTCTAATCCTAAACCTTTAAGTTCGTGCATTAATACGTTGAAAGATTCTGGTAAGCCTGGTTCTGGCATTGCTTCTCCTTTAACGATAGATTCGTAAGTTTTAGCTCTACCTAATACATCATCAGACTTCACAGTTAAGATTTCACGTAAGATACTTGATGCACCGTAGGCTTCCAATGCCCATACCTCCATCTCACCAAAACGCTGACCTCCAAACTGAGCTTTACCTCCTAATGGTTGTTGTGTAATTAATGAGTAAGGTCCGATAGAACGTGCGTGCATCTTATCTTCAATCATGTGACCTAACTTAATCATATAAATTACTCCTACAGTTGCTGGCTGGTCGAAACGCTGACCTGTACCACCGTCATATAAATAAGTATGCCCGTAACGTGGTATTCCTGCTTCGTCTGTTAATTTATTGATTTCATCAATTTTTGCTCCATCAAAGATAGGTGTCGCATATTTTTGACCTAATTTTTGACCTGCCCATCCAAGAACAGTTTCATAAATCTGACCAATATTCATACGAGATGGTACCCCTAATGGGTTTAACACGATATCTACAGGTGTTCCGTCTTCTAAGAAAGGCATATCTTCTTGACGTACGATACGTGCAACAATACCTTTGTTTCCGTGACGCCCTGCCATCTTATCTCCTACTTTTAACTTACGTTTCTTCGCAACGTAAATTTTAGCTAGCTTTAAAATTCCTGCTGGTAGTTCGTCTCCTACAGAAATTGTGAATTTCTCACGACGTAAAACTCCTTGTAAATCGTTTACTTTAATCTTATAGTTATGAACTAGCTCTACAACTAATTGATTTAGGTCTTTATCGGTAGTCCAAGTACCACTTAAATGTGTAAAATCTTCAACAGAATTTAACATTTTTTGTGTGAACTTTTTTCCTTTTGGTAATACTTCTTCTCCAAGGTCGTTGTATACTCCTTGTGAAGTTTTACCTGATACTAAGTTGAATAATTTTTCAACTAATACCTCTTTTAACGAGTCGAATTTAGATACATAAGACGCTTCTAAAGTTGCAATTGCTTCTTTATCACGAGCACGCTTATTCTTATCTTTTACAGCACGTTTAAATAGTTTTTTATTGATTACAACACCTCTTAATGATGGAGAAGCTTTTAATGATGCATCTTTTACATCACCCGCTTTATCACCAAAGATAGCACGTAATAATTTTTCTTCAGGAGTTGGGTCAGACTCTCCTTTTGGTGTAATCTTACCAATTAAGATATCACCTGGATTTACTTCTGCTCCAATGCGAATCATTCCGTTTTCATCTAAGTCTTTAGTAGCCTCTTCTGAAACGTTAGGAATATCGTTGGTTAACTCTTCTGCTCCTAGTTTTGTATCACGTACATCTAACGAGTATTCATCGATATGAATAGAGGTAAAGATATCTTCACGAACTACTTTTTCAGAAATCACAATCGCATCCTCGAAGTTATACCCTTTCCAAGGCATAAAGGCTACTTTCATGTTTCTACCTAAAGCTAATTCTCCTTTTTGTGTTGCATATCCTTCACAAAGTACTTGTCCTTCTTCAACTCTATCTCCTACTTTTACAATAGGTTTTAGGTTGATGTTTGTACCTTGGTTGGTTTTTCTAAACTTAATTAAGTCATACGATTTTTCATCAGAATCAAAACTTACAATGCGCTCTTCTTCTGTTCTGTCGTACTTGATAGTAATTCTGTTGGCATCTACATACTCAACAACTCCAGCTCCTTCAGCATTGATTAAGATACGAGAGTCTTTTGCTACTCTACGCTCTAAACCAGTACCTACAATTGGAGATTCTGGACGCAATAATGGAACGGCTTGACGCATCATGTTTGATCCCATCAGTGCACGGTTCGCATCATCGTGTTCTAAGAAAGGAATTAGCGATGCCGAAATTGATGCAATTTGGTTTGGAGCGACGTCCATATAATTAATTGCTTCTGGGCTCTCTACTGGGAAATCTCCTTCTTCACGAGCGATAACTCTATCACTTTCTATCTTTCCATCGTTAGCAACTGGTAAGTTAGATTGTGCAATCTTCATTCCTTCTTCCTCTTCTGCACTTAAATATATCGGTTCTTCGTCTAAGACTGTTCCTTCTTCTACTTTCTTATAAGGAGTTTCGATGAATCCCATGTTGTTTACTTTCGCATAAACAGCTAAAGAAGAAATCAATCCAATGTTTGGTCCTTCAGGTGTTTCAATCGGACATAAACGACCGTAGTGTGTATAGTGAACGTCACGCACCTCGAAACCTGCTCTCTCACGTGATAAACCTCCTGGTCCTAAAGCTGATAAACGACGCTTATGGGTAATCTCTGCTAATGGATTGGTTTGGTCCATGAACTGAGATAACTGGTTGGTTCCAAAGAAAGAGTTAATTACTGAAGATAAGGTCTTCGCATTAATTAAGTCGATTGGCGTAAATACTTCGTTATCACGAACATTCATTCTTTCACGAATGGTACGTGCCATACGTGCTAAACCTACACCGAATTGACCTGCTAATTGCTCTCCTACAGTTCTAACACGACGGTTAGATAAGTGGTCGATATCATCTACTTCTGCTTTTGAATTGATTAACTCAATTAAGTACTTAATGATAGTAATGATATCGTTCTTCGTTAATACTTTTTGGTCTAAATCTTCATCTAAACCAAGTTTTGTATTCATTCTAAAACGTCCTACTTCTCCTAAGCTATAACGTTGTTCAGAGAAGAATAATTTTTCAATAATTCCTCTTGCTGTTTCCTCGTCTGGCGGTTCGGCATTACGTAATTGTCTATATACATGCTCTACAGCTTCTTTTTCAGAGTTTGTAGGGTCTTTTTGTAATGTATTGTGAATAATGGCGTAATCTGCTTGCTGGTTGTCTTCTTTGTGTAATAACACCGTTTTAGCACCTGCTTCGATTATTTCATCAATGTGTTCTTTTTCTATGATGGTATCACGGTCAAAGATTATTTCGTTACGCTCAATCGATACCACTTCTCCTGTATCTTCGTCTACGAAATCTTCATGCCAAGTTTTTAATACTCTTGCCGCTAATTTACGCCCTAATACCTTTTTTAATCCAGCTTTTGAAACTTTTACTTCTTCTGCTAAATCAAATATTTCTAAAATATCTTTATCTCTTTCAAAACCTATGGCTCTGAATAACGTTGTTACTGGTAATTTTTTCTTTCTATCAATATAGGCATACATTACCTGATTGATATCGGTAGCAAATTCAATCCATGAACCTTTAAATGGAATTACTCTTGCAGAGTATAATTTGGTTCCGTTAGCGTGGAATGATTGCCCAAAAAACACACCTGGTGAACGGTGTAATTGCGATACCACAACTCTTTCTGCACCATTAATAATAAAGGTACCTGAGTTTGTCATATACGGAATTGTACCTAGATACACATCTTGAACAATAGTTTCAAAATCTTCGTGTTCTGGATCGGTACAATATAATTTTAAACGTGCTTTTAGAGGTACACTATGCGTTAATCCACGTTCTATACATTCTTGGATGCTGTATCTTGGCGGGTCTACAAAGTAGTCTAAAAATTCTAATACAAATTGATTACGCGTGTCTGTAATCGGGAAGTTATCCATGAAAGTTTTATACAAACCTTCTTCTCCTCGCTCTTCCGCTTTGGTTTGCAATTGAAAAAAATCTTGGAAAGATTTTACCTGTATATCTAGAAAATCTGGATAATCAGCTCCTAACTGCGATGAAGCGAAGTTAATTCTTTCAGTAGTGTTTGTCGTTGCCAAAAGAGATGCTATTTTTAATTAAAAATATTATTTTTGAAACTAACTTGTTTCAATACTGCAATTTTAATTGCTTTTACTGATTAAAAATCAGCCCTTTATAATCGTAAACTCACAATATAAAAAATTGTGAAAATAAAGAACGAATATATACGCAAAATGGTTTAGGCCTAAAAACCGTAATTTTTAGTACCTAAACCTTTATTGTTTTTTCCCGTTTTTAAATTCGGGAGTATAGCTTACTTAAGCTCTACTTCAGCTCCTGCTTCTTCTAAAGAACTCTTAAGACCTTCAGCCTCGTCTTTAGATACTCCTTCTTTGATTGGAGCTGGTGCGCTATCTACAATACCTTTAGCGTCTTTTAATCCTAATCCAGTTAATTCTTTAACTAACTTTACAACTGCTAATTTAGAAGCACCTGCTGCTTTTAAGATTACATCAAACTCAGTTTTTTCTTCTGCTGCATCACCTCCACCTGCTACTGGTCCTGCTACTGCTACTGCAGCTGCCGCTGGCTCAATACCATACTCTTCTTTTAAAATATCAGCTAATTCATTAACTTCTTTTACTGTTAAGTTAACTAATTGTTCTGCGAAATCTTTTAAATCTGCCATTTTAATTGTTTTTAAAAATTTTATTTATTTAGTTTATTAGTGCGCGTACTTATTTTTCTGATAATGTTTTTAAGATACCTGATAACTTACCACCACCTGATTGTAATGCTGAAACAACATTCTTAGCAGGAGATTGTAATAAGGTAATAATATCTCCAATAAGTTCTTCTTTAGACTTGATGTTTACAAGTGCATCTAGCTGGTCGTCTCCAACATATACTGCCTCTTCAACATACGCTCCTTTTAATAAAGGACGGTCTTTTGATTTTTTTCTGAACTCTTTGATTACTTTTGCTGGTGCATTTGCTGTCTCAGCAATTAACATTGAAGTATTTCCTTTTAATACCTCTGGTAACTCTCCAAAGTCTTTATCAGAAGCTTCCATTGCTTTTGAAAGCAATGTATTCTTTACAACAGCCAATTGTACGTTTGCTTTAAAACAAGCTCTACGTAAGTTCGATGTAGTCGCCGCATCTAAACCAGAAATGTCTGCTAAATAGATGGTGCTTGTATCTGCTAATTGTGCTGTTAAATCTTGTATTACCTGTGATTTTTCCTCTCTAGTCATAATTAAAAAGTTTTAACTGCCTTACGATACAGATTTTACATCTACAGCAACACTAGGACTCATCGTAGAAGACATAAAAATACTCTTAATGTATGTTCCTTTGGCCGCTGTTGGCTTTAATTTAATTAATGTTTGAATTAACTCATTTGCATTTTCTGTAATCTTCGTAGCATCGAAAGATGCTTTTCCGATTGCAGCGTGTACAATACCAGTTTTATCTACTTTAAAGTCGATTTTACCAGCTTTTACTTCTTGTACTGCTTTTGCAACATCCATAGTTACTGTACCAGTTTTTGGGTTAGGCATTAAGCCACGAGGACCTAATATACGTCCTAACGGACCTAATTTACCCATTACACTAGGCATAGTAATAATAACGTCAACATCAGTCCAACCTCCTTTAATTTTTTGAAGGTACTCGTCTAATCCAACATAATCTGCACCCGCTTCTTTAGCTTCTGCTTCTTTATCTGGAGTAACTAATGCTAAAACTTTTACATCTTTACCAGTTCCGTGAGGTAATGTTACCACTCCACGTACCATTTGATTTGCTTTACGAGGATCTACTCCTAAACGTACCGCTAAATCTACAGATGCATCAAACTTTACGTTTGTTATATCTTTAACTAAAGCTGATGCTTCACTTAAATTATAAACTTTAGAGCTATCTATTTTAGCACGAGCCTCTTTTTGTTTTTTAGTCAATCTTGCCATTTTCTAAATCTCTTTTAAGTTTATGCAGGAGCATCACCTGTTACTGTTAATCCCATAGAACGAGCTGTTCCAGCGATCATTCTCATTGCAGAGGCTACTTCAAAGGCATTCATATCTACCATTTTGTCTTCTGCAATTCCACGAATTTGATCCCAAGAAACGCTTGCTACTTTTTTCCTATTAGGTTCACCAGAACCTTTCTTAATTTTGGCCGCTTCTAATAATTGTACTGCAGCTGGTGGTGTTTTAACAACAAAATCGAACGATTTGTCTTTATACACTGTAATCACCACAGGTAATACTTTACCTTGCTTGTCCTGTGTACGAGCATTAAACTGCTTACAGAACTCCATGATGTTAACACCGGCAGCACCTAAAGCGGGTCCAACTGGTGGCGACGGATTCGCTGCACCTCCCCTAACTTGTAGTTTTACTAATTTACTTACTTCTTTTGCCATTGTTTAAGATTTAACGATGTGTTTAAATTGGAAGCTTAAACGCATCAAAATATAGGTGTAACAATTATATTTTTTCTACTTGCATGTAATTTAGTTCTAATGGAGTTTTTCTTCCGAAAATCTTAACCATTACTTCTAATTTACGTTTTTCTTCATTTACGTTTTCAACAGTTCCATCGAAACCATTGAAAGGACCGTCAATTACTTTTACAGTTTCTCCTACTGTATAAGGAATTGCGATATTTTCATCTTTAACAGAAAGTTCATCTACTTTACCTAACATCCTGTTTACTTCAGATTTACGCATTGGCACAGGGTCGCCTCCTTTTGTTTCACCTAAAAAACCGATAACCCCTGTTACTGATTTTATTACGTGAGGCACCTCTCCTGCTAAATTAGCTTCTACCATTACATAACCTGGAAAATAAACTCTTTCTCTGTTAATTTTTTTTCCATTTCTTATCTGAATAACTTTTTCTGTTGGAACAATTACTTGGCTCACATAATCTGACAACCCATGACGAGCAATCTCAGTCTCGATATAGGTTTTCACCTTATTTTCTTGACCTCCAATAGCCCTAACCACATACCACTTCATCACTGAATCAGCCATCATTAAAACAGTTTAAAGAAGTTATCCAATCCTGTTTGAAAAACCTTATCTATAGCTGCTACAACCAAAGCGAAGGCTACGGTAAATGCTGCAACTACTACTGTAGTTTTTTGAGCTTCTTCACGAGAAATCCAAGTCATATTGGTATTTAATTCTTCAAAAGAATCTTTAATGTATTGTATAAAGTTACTCATATTTTATCCTTTTAACGAGTTGCAGTTATCACTACAACTCGTTCTGATTTGCACGGGTTGAGAGACTCGAACTCCCGACACCTGGTTTTGGAGACCAGTGCTCTACCAACTGAGCTAAACCCGTATTTTAAAGGAGTCTCTCCTAAAAAGAGACTCCTTTATATCTTTATAATTAAACTATAATTAGTCTAAGATTTCAGTTACCTGACCAGCTCCTACTGTTCTACCTCCTTCACGGATAGCGAACTGTAAACCTGTGTTTAATGCGATTGGTTGGATTAAATCAACTGTAATAGTTAAGTTATCACCTGGCATTACCATTTCTACTCCATCAGGTAAGTTAATGTTACCAGTTACGTCAGTTGTACGTACGTAGAACTGTGGACGGTAGTTGTTGTGGAATGGAGTGTGACGTCCACCTTCTTCTTTCTTTAAGATATACACCTCAGCTTTAAACTTAGCGTGTGGAGTTATAGAACCTGGCTTACAGATTACCATTCCTCTCTTAATTTGAGTCTTTTCAATACCTCTTAATAAGATACCTGCGTTATCTCCAGCCTCACCTCTATCTAAGATTTGACGGAACATTTCGATACCCGTTACAGTAGACGTTAATTTTTCGTCTCCCATACCGATAATCTCTACAGGATCTCCAGTGTTCACGATACCAGTTTCGATACGTCCAGTTGCTACTGTACCACGACCAGTAATAGAGAATACATCTTCGATTGGCATTAAGAATGGCTTTTCAGTATCTCTTGGTGGCTCTTCAATCCAAGTATCAACAGCTTCCATTAATTCTAAAACTGTATCTACCCACTTTTGCTCTCCGTTTAATGCACCTAAAGCAGAACCAGCGATTACAGGACCATTATCTCCATCGTACTCATAGAAAGATAATAAGTCTCTTACTTCCATTTCTACTAATTCTAATAACTCCTCGTCATCAACCATATCTACTTTGTTTAAGAAAACAACGATACGTGGAATACCTACCTGACGACCTAATAAGATGTGCTCACGAGTTTGTGGCATTGGACCATCTGTAGCAGCTACTACTAAGATAGCACCATCCATTTGTGCAGCACCAGTTACCATGTTCTTTACGTAGTCGGCGTGACCTGGACAGTCAACGTGCGCGTAGTGACGGTTAGCTGTTGCATACTCTACGTGAGAAGAGTTAATTGTAATACCTCTTTCTTTTTCTTCTGGAGCGTTATCGATTTGATCAAAAGCTCTCTGCTCAGAATATCCAGCATCTGCTAATACTTTAGTAATTGCAGCAGTTAAAGTAGTTTTACCGTGATCTACGTGACCAATAGTACCTACGTTTAAGTGCGGTTTCGAACGATCATAAGTTCCTTTTGCCATGATTATTAATTTTAATTCTTAGTTAAATATATTTAGTGTTATTTTAAAACTCTTGTCAAATAAACTCTAAAATAGAGCCAACAACGGGATTTGAACCCGTGACCTCATCCCTACCAAGGATGCGCTCTACCAACTGAGCTATGTCGGCAACGAATTTAGAGCGGGAGACCGGGTTCGAACCGGCGACATTCAGCTTGGAAGGCTGACGCTCTACCAACTGAGCTACTCCCGCAATTTTGTTGTAAAAGAGATTGTGGGGAGAGCAGGATTCGAACCTGCGAAGTCGTAAGACAACGGAGTTACAGTCCGTCCCATTTGGCCGCTCTGGAATCTCCCCAAAAATCTTAAATCAAAATTTTAATGAACTTTTGTTCTTTTAGAGCCGATGGAGGGACTCGAACCCACGACCTGCTGATTACAAATCAGCTGCTCTAGCCAGCTGAGCTACATCGGCTTTTTGCCATAAAAAAACAATCCGCTATTTCTAACGGACTGCAAATGTAAAAAGTAATTTTTAATTTTTAAAACTTTTTTAATTATTTTTTATCTTTATTATGAAACCAAAGTACTCTTTGATTTTTCCTTCGATTTTTGTAATTGTCTTTTTAAGGAGTCTACCGACAAGCTAATTCCTTCTTCGAAAGTCTTATTTTGTTTTTTCACTATCAATTCACCTCCAGGAATATTAATTTTCACCTCAGTAATTTTATTTTCTTTTTCACTTGTTTTTTGCACTTTTAGAAACACTTCTGCATCAACAATCTTATCATGAAACTTTTCTAATCCTTCTATTTTTTTCTCAATAAAATCTATTAATTTTTGGTCTGCTGAGAAATTTACTGATTGTGTGAATACCTTCATAATTCTTCGATCTTTTAAATTGACTCTCTAGGATGAGCCTTATTATACACTTTTTTTATTTGTTCCAAGCTATTGTGCGTATACACTTGGGTAGAGGCTAAACTTGAATGCCCTAGTAATTCTTTAACCGAATTTAACGACGCACCGTTATTGAGCAAATGTGTTGCAAAAGCATGCCTTAATATATGAGGACTTTTTTTTGCTTTTGTTGACACTCTACTAAAGTACAAATTTATTATTCGGTAAACAAGAGTTTCATAAATTTTAACGCCTTTTTTAGTTACAAAAAGCACCTCTAAATCTACCTCGTCAATTTCTCTTTTTTTGCTTAAATATTCTTGTAAAGTCTTATATACTGACGGTAAGATTGTTATATATCTTTCTTTACTTCTTTTTCCTAACACTTTTATTGTTTTACCAATATGATCGATGTCTTTTTCTTTAATATTGATTAACTCGATTCTTCTCACTCCTGTTGAGTATAACATTTCTACAATCAATCGATCTCTTACCGACTCAAAATCTGACCCTTCGTTTATTAATTTTAAAACTTCTTTTACTTCATTTTGATCAAAGGCTGTTTGTATTTTTTTTTGAACTTTTAGCGCCTTGTGACTTGACAAAGGATTTGTCGTTATTTCTCCAATCTTTTGCAGAAACTTATAAAAGGTTTTTAAAGAACTTATTTTTCTATTCACACTTCTATTCGTCACATTAGCATTCACTAAACTAACAATCCATGTTCGAATTTGATTGTAATGAATATTCTCTAAATCTCCTTGATTAAACTCAATCTCACAAAAATCTTTGAAAGCTATCAAATCTGTTTTATATGCTTGAATTGTATTTTTTGAATATTTTCTCTCAAACTCTAAATATTCTAAAAAGGCTTCTATTAGCATTGTTAACTTTATTTAGTAATTGAAGATACAAAAAAAACCTGTATCGACATCAATACAGGTTTTTTATACTTTTTGAAGATTATTACTATCCTACTTCTTCTTGTGTTCTTAATCTCTGAACGTAAGATGCTTTAATCATTTGAGCACGTTTTTCTACAGATGGCTTTGTAAAATGCTTTCTGTTACGTAGTTGTTTCATCGTTTTTGTACGATCAAATTTACGTTTGTAACGTTTTAACGCTCTATCGATATTCTCTCCTTCTTTTACTGGAATGATTAACATATGTTTGCACCTCCTTTCATCGTAGTATCTATATTTTTTAAACACTGACAACACACAGTATATCAGTTAATTATATTATTTTATTTGATTTTGGTCGGCAAATATACAAAGTATTCTTTAAAATAAAATTATTTTTATCTTTTTTTAAACAAAAAAATCCTGCATCAGCAGGATTTTAAGTTTTTATGCTATCAATTGCTTTTATATGATACGAAAATAAATTTTCGAAAAATAGGAATCGCTATTACGTAGCTGGTTTATATTCCTTTTTATCAATCACCATTTTTGCAATAATTTCTTTTAGTATTTCTGAGGTTCCTCCACCTATTGGTCCCAATCTACTATCTCTTAATAAACGTGCCATTGGATATTCTTCCATATAACCATATCCTCCTAATAACTGTAAAGCATCGTATATAACTTCATCTGCCATCTTAGTAGAAAGCAACTTACTCATACTTGCTTCTTTTACCACATACCCCCCATCGTTTAAGCGTTTTGCTATAGAATAGTTGTATTCTCTACACATATCTACTCTACTTGCCATTTCTGCTACTTTATGACGTAAGGCTTGAAATTTATCTAGTGTTTTTCCGAAAGCTTCACGTTCACTCATATATTGTATTACGTAATCAACAGCATATTCTGCGCGCGCATGTGCATTTATACCCATCACTAGCCTCTCTAATGCAAAGTGTTGCATAATGTATGGAAAGCCTTTCCCTTCTTCTCCCATTAAATTTTCAGCAGGAATTACTACATTATCAAATGCTATTTCTGCCGTATCTGAAGCCTTCCAACCTAACTTATCAAGTTTAGTCGCTGCTATTCCTGGGGTATCTCTATCAACAATAAAGATACTCATTCCTTTATGTTTATCTTCAGGGTTTGTTTTGGCAGCCACCACTAAGTAATCGGAGTATACACCGTTTGTAATAAAGGTTTTTGATCCGTTAATTACATACGTATCTCCTTTTTTTATAGCCGTAGTTCGCATACCTGCCACGTCACTCCCTCCAAAGGGTTCTGAAATACACAAGCATCCAATTTTATCTCCTTCAATACTTGGCGTTAAGTATTCTTTCTTAATACGCTCATCTCCTTCTTTATTTACGTGTGTCATCGCTAAGTAAGCATGCGCCCACATATTAGCGGCAAAACCTCCTGAATTTATTTTTTGTAACTCTTCTAAAAAAATAACGGTATAAAAAAGGTCTAAACCTAATCCGCCATATTCTTCTGGTTGATTTAAACCAAAGTAACCCATTTCACCGAATTTCTTCCATATAAAACGCTCTACTGCACCTTCTTTTTCCCATTTTTCTATGTAAGGAACTACTTCTTTCTGTAAAAAATCTTTAAAACTCTGACGAAAAGCCTCATGCTCTTCGGTAAAGTACATACTATTCATAGTGGTTTGTTTATTAAATTTTGTTGCTTGTTTATTTAGCTTCCAAATATAAGACTATTCTATCGTATTTATTCAGCGGAAAGTCTTTAATATTTCTTAATTCTGAGATATTCTGGAGCTCTGCTACTTCATCTCGGTATTCAAAAATCTTTTTGCACAACGCATAATCGATATATGGATTTTTTAGCACTTCTTTAAATGTAGCTGTATTTATATTCACTTTTTTAATGTTTGGCTTTTCTACTATTGTGAAGGTTTGTAGAACCCTGTTGGCTGTTTTTTTGTCTAAGCCCCAAACTTCATACAATTGTTCTGAAAGTGAATATCCTTGAAGTTTCTTTCGGTATTTGATGATTCGAGAAGATAGCACTTCTCCTACTCCGCTAATAGTTTCAAAATCTTCTTGAGTCGCTTGATTAAGATTTGTAGTACTCACCGTTGGTTGCACATACTGTGAGTTTTGATTTTCGTTAATACTACTGCTTATCAATGTTGCTCTGGGTGTAGACTGAGGTTTTCTCTTATTTTTAGCAGTGACCCAATCTGGGAATTTAAAATACGGAGCTATTTCACTTAATAAGCTATCTGATATTTTTGTTACTTGTTTAAAGTCTTCAGCAGAGTTAATCCATTTTTGTTGTTTTCTGTAGTTGTGCAGTCTATCAATCTCTTCTACAGACATTCCTAATTGATACCCTTTAAAATCGGTAATATAATTGGGATTAAATGGATATAATTTCGGTTTTCTGTTGGTTAATTCAACCTGTTTTAAACTGTCTACCTGATATTGAAACGCTAGTAACTCACTTGTTTTTATCTCTTGAACTTCTTCCGCAGAAAAATCGACAAACATATAAATGATTTGCAATACAACAATTGTAAACAGCAAAAAGAAAACCCCATTTCTTTGGCGTTTGTAATACCAGAAATGGGGTTTACATATTTTCATTTATTATGATTACAGATGGTTATTAACGTCTACTGCTCCATCTTCAATTGCTTCTTCTTTCTTGTTAATTGCATTCATGTATTTAGATAGTTCTTTTTTAATTACTGGTGATAACATTACTACCCCAATAATATTTGGCACTACCATCGCAAAAATCATTGCATCAGAGAAATCAATTACAGCGCCTAAACTAATAGATGCCCCAACTACTACAAAGAATAAGAATAAAATTTTATACACTAAATCAGTAATTTTTCCTTTCCCGAATAAGAATTTCCAACCTTGCATTCCATAATAAGACCATGATATCATTGTTGAGAATGCGAAAAGGATTACGGCAATAGTCAATACAATTGAAAAGTGAGGTATTACAGAATCAAAAGCTATTGCTGTTAACTCAACTCCTTCTTTAATTGGAACTCCATATTCCATAAACTGACCATCAAAATTTGTAATAATGATAACCAAAGCTGTCATTGTACAAATAACAACGGTATCAACAAATGGCTCTAATAATGCAACAATACCCTCACTTGCTGGGTACTTGGTACGAACTGCTGAGTGCGCTATGGCGGCTGAACCTACCCCTGCTTCGTTAGAAAAGGCTCCTCTTCGAATACCTTGAATCATAACTCCTATTAAACCTCCTGCTATTCCTAAACCTGAAAATGCACCTTCAAAGATTAACCCAAAAGCATCGTCTATTAAACTAAAGTTTGCAAACAATATAATTACCGCTGCTAGCACATAAATTCCTGCCATAAAAGGAACTACTTTTTCAGTTACCGAAGCAATTCTTTTTATTCCTCCAATAATTACTACCGCAACTAAAACAGCCATTACCAAACCAAAATACAATCCTGAGTTTGGCCCTGTTAATTCAAAAAGTTTAGTAAACTGAGCAGCTGCCTGATTGGCTTGAAACATATTTCCTCCACCAAACGAACCTCCTATAACAAAGATTGCAAATAAAACTGCTAAAACTTTACCTATTCCTCCTACTCCTTTTTCTTTTAATCCCTTTGTTAGGTAATACATGGGTCCTCCGTATACGGTTCCATCTTCACCTACATCTCTATATTTTACCCCTAAGGTACACTCTGCAAATTTAGAAGCCATTCCTAGCAAACCTGCCAAAATCATCCAGAAAGTAGCTCCTGGACCACCAATAGATAATGCAACAGCAACACCTGCTATATTACCTAAACCTACAGTCGCAGAAAGAGCTGCGGTTAACGCTTGAAAGTGAGAAACCTCACCGTCTACCGATTCGTCTCTTATCGTTTCAAAAATATCTCCCCCTGGGGTTTGATCTCCGTATAATTTATCAACACCGTGCTTTTCTATGTCTTCATATTTTCCTCTTACTACTTGTATAGCAGTTTTAAAACCTACGAAGTTTATAAATTTAAAATAAAAGGTAAAATATAGTGCACCACCTATCAAAACAATTAACACCCAAGGTATTTTAAAATTTTCCGAAAATGGAATTTCGTAAAATATTGCATTTACAAACCACCCTGTATAATCTTTAAAAATCGAATCTATTTTGTCTGTTGTACTTTCAAAAGCGAAAGTAAACATTGGTGCTAGAGTAAAAAGCAGTGTCAGTAATCTTTTATTCATAATTGTTTTTGATTATTTTTTGATTTTGTTGCCTGCAATATCATAAAAAAATGCACTTACGACAAGTTTTCATTGTTAAATATGTTTTTTATGTTAGGCTTTGTTTATTTTTTTGTAAATCTTCTTTAAAAGATTTTGGATGCAAATCTAATTTTCTTTGAGTTTTTGTTAAATCAAAACCTGTTTTAGCAGGACGGTGTGCTACTTGATTTAACTCTACGGTTGAAACTGGCTTTATTAAGTTTTTATTCAGATTAAAAACCTCAGCTATTTGCTGCGCTATTTCGTAAATACTCAATAACTTATTAGATGAAACATTAAATATTCCAACTGCTTTTTTATCAATTGACTGTTTGCAGGCGAAAGCCAAATCGCCAACATAGGTTGGCATACGAAACTGGTCGTTTACTATGGTGAGTTCTTTGCCTTCTTCTAACGATTTCTTTACCCATAACACAATGTTATTTCGTGACATATTTTTTACTTTTCCGTAAACCAATATGGTTCGTAAAATAGTATATTGTACATTAGAGTTCGTTAAAACTTCTTCAGACTTCAACTTGGAGAGTCCGTAATAACTTAACGGATTAGGTTTATCGGTTTCCTTGTAGGGTCCGTTTTTTCCATCAAAAATAAAATCTGTTGAAATATGAATGAGGTGAGTATTCTTCTTTTCCGAGTAGTTTTTCAGATACTCAACTGCAGCTACATTTAATTTATCACAAACCTGTTTATTAGTTTCACAAGCATCGACATCTGTCATTGCCGCTGTGTTTACAATTACATCTGGTTTATAATGTACAAGTGCTTTATAAAGAAGTTCTTGGTTTGTAATATCTATTGAGAGGTATTCAAAATCATCTCTTCCACTTCTATTCTCTCCTTTTGAAAAACCTACAACCTCATACGCTTCTTTTTCTTCTAGCAAGAGGTTTACTAAGGTTTGCCCTAACAAACCATTACTTCCCGTAATAACAATCTTTTTCATTAAAAAATTTCTCTCAGCGTTTTAATTTGTTCAGGACGCCCTAACACAATTAAATTTCCTCCTGCTTCTAGTTTTACTGATGCTTCAGGGTTAATAATATAGTCTTTATTTGGAGTACGATATCCTATAACTGTACATCCTGTTCTTCTACGTAAATCTAAATCTAAAATTGTTTTATCGATATATCTCTCTGGCAAATCATTAATAACTACTTCTTCTAAGTTTGCTGTAGTTTCTCCTTCAATAGTTAGTCTATCAACAAACTCAATAACATCTGGGGTAACCACTAAAGAAGCCATGTGAGACCCTCCTAACTTATCTGGCATAATTACATTATCTGCCCCAGCTATTTTTAACTTGCTATAGGAGGTTTCTTTAGATGCTCGACTAATTACTTTGCAGTTTTTATTTAGTTGCTTTGCGGTTAATACCACAAATAAATTATCTGCATCAGAAGGCAAGGCTGTTATTAGGTTTGCAGCCTTCATAATTCCGGCTCTTACTAATGTTTCATCGAGCGTAGCATCTCCTTCTATAGCCAGCACTCCTCTTGCTTCTATCTGTTTCACCATACTCTCAAATTTTTCAACAACTACTACTTCTTTTTTATAACTCTCTAGTTTTGAAATAGCTTGTTTTCCGTTTCTTCCGTAACCACATACTATGGTGTGTCCGTTTAATTGTTCAATTCTTTTTTGCACTTTTTTTATTTTTATTTGATGAAAAAATTGCCCACTAATTAAATATTCTGAAAATGATGATACTGCATACCCGAAGATAAATAAACTGGATATGATTAAACCTATCGTAAATAGTTTTTCTCCTGTTCCAAAAGGATGTACTTCTCCAAAACCAACCGTACTAATTGTTATGATTGTCATATAAATGGCATCCACTACAGAATATCCAAATAACAAGATATACCCCAATACTCCTACTGAAACGATCAATACAGAAAAGGTTACAGCCTTATATAGCCTTGATTGAATTACAGTACTAATCATAAATCAAAAACGGAGGTTCTTTTGGTGTAAATCATATCTTTTAATCGTAATAAAAATGCCATTGTTAAATACAATCCGAATGACAGTCCTATGGTTACAAATGACATGTATATAAAAAACAAACGAACATTGGTTGCTCGAATACCTAAACGGTCTGCAAACCGTGAAGACACATTGAACCCATACCGTTCAAAAAAATGTCGTACAGAATTAATCAACTTCATTTTACTTGTTTAAGTTTAATCGCAAGATACCAATTTCAAATCATTTGTTAACAATCACTACTTCAAAATAAATTTGGTTTTGGTAACTTTGCTGTTTTTGGTAAAATACTCACTTTGAAAGAACAAGAATACATAGAAGTTTACGGAGCCCGTGCTCATAATTTAAAAAATATTGATGTTAAAATTCCTCGTGAAAAACTTGTAGTTATTACGGGGTTAAGCGGAAGCGGAAAATCTTCTTTAGCATTCGATACTATTTATGCAGAAGGGCAACGTCGTTATATTGAAACATTTTCTGCTTATGCACGTCAGTTTTTAGGTGGCTTGGAAAGACCTGATGTAGATAAAATTGACGGACTCTCGCCAGTAATTTCTATTGAACAAAAAACAACCAATAAGAGTCCACGCTCTACAGTTGGAACGATTACTGAAATATACGATTTTTTAAGATTGCTTTTCTCACGTGCTGCCGATGCATATTCATATAATACAGGTGAGAAAATGGTGAGCTATTCTGACGAGCAAATCAAAAATCTAATTTTAAAAGATTTTGACGGAAAACGTATTGCTATTCTTGCTCCATTAATTAAATCGAGAAAAGGACATTATCGTGAATTATTCGAACAAATTTCTAAACAAGGTTTTATTCGTGTTCGTGTCGATGGAGAAATTCGCGAGATAGAAAAAGGCATGAAACTCGACCGTTACAAAACACACGATATCGAAGTGGTTATCGACCGTTTAGTCGTAAATAACGCCGCTGAAAAACGCTTAGAAGAAACGATTAAAACAGCTTTATATACGGGTGATAATATATTAATGGTAATTGATGTTGATGATGAAAAGCCTCGTTATTTTAGTCGTGAACTCATGTGTCCTACTACAGGCATCGCTTATCCAAATCCTGAACCGAATACATTTTCTTTCAACTCGCCAAAAGGTGCATGTCCTCACTGTAACGGCTTAGGAATCACTAACGAGATAAACCCTAGAAAAATAATTCCAGATGAGAGTATTTCTATTAAAAACGGAGGTATCGTTCCCTTAGGAGAACAAAAAAACAGTTGGATTTTTAAACAGTTACAAACTATTGCCGAGCGTTATCGCTTTAAATTAACTGATACTATAAAAAGTATTCCAAAAGAAGCTATGAACGTTATTTTACATGGCGGGAAAGAAACATTTGAAATCCAATCAAAAGCAGCTGGAGTTACAAGAAACTATGAAATTGATTTTGAAGGAATTATTGCTTTTATTGAAAATCAGTATAAAAACTCTGAAAGCACCTCTATAAAACGATGGGCAAAAGGATTTATGGATGAAGTCAATTGTTCAGTTTGTGAAGGGAAGCGTCTAAAAAAAGAAGCCCTTCACTTTAAAATTACTGACAAAAACATTAGCGATTTAGCACAGATGGACATTCTAGAATTGGCTGATTGGTTTCAAAAAGTTGACACAAAATTATCTGAAAAACAGCGCACTATTGCTACCGAAATTTTAAAAGAAATCCGTACCAGAATTCAATTTCTATTAGATGTGGGATTGGATTATTTAACTTTAGACAGAACGTCTAAATCGCTATCTGGTGGAGAAGCACAACGTATACGACTGGCAACACAAATAGGCTCACAACTTGTAGGTGTATTATATATTTTAGATGAACCAAGTATTGGCTTACATCAACGTGATAATCAAAAATTAATCGACTCGCTAATCAAACTTCGTGATGTAGGAAATTCTGTTTTAGTAGTTGAGCATGATGAAGACATGATAAAGAATGCCGATTTCGTTTTAGATATTGGTCCTGGTGCAGGGCGCCACGGAGGTGAAATTGTAAGTAAAGGAACTTTTAACGATTTAAAAGACCATGATACGCTAACCGCAGATTACTTATCTAAAAGAAAAGAAATTGAGGTTCCTAAAAAACGTCGTGGAGGAAACGGAAAAACAATCTCTTTAAAAGGAGCTTCTGGCAACAACTTAAAAAATGTTTCGGTTGAATTTCCGTTAGGAAAAATGATATGTGTTACAGGAGTTTCAGGAAGTGGGAAATCTACCTTAATTAACGAAACCTTATACCCTATTTTAAATGCCCACATTTATAGAGCGGTAAAAAAACCGATGCCCTATAAAAAAGTTGACGGATTAGAACATATCGACAAAGTGATTGACATTGACCAATCTCCTATCGGTAGAACTCCGCGCTCTAACCCTGCTACATACACAGGAGTGTTTGGTGAAATTAGAAGTTTATTTGCTAAAACCCCAGAAGCATCCATTCGAGGCTATAAACCTGGCCGATTTAGCTTTAATGTAAAAGGCGGACGCTGCGAAACTTGCCAAGGTGGTGGAGTTCGTGTTATTGAAATGAATTTTCTCCCCGACGTTCATGTAGAATGCGAAACTTGCCAAGGAAAACGCTTTAATCGAGAAACCTTAGAAATTCGTTATAAAGGTAAATCAATTTCAGATATATTAGAAATGACTATTAACGAAGCGACTGCTTTTTTTGAACACATTCCTAAAATACATCGAAAACTAAAAACCATCAAAGACGTTGGTTTGGGATATATTACACTTGGGCAACAGTCTACCACCTTATCTGGTGGCGAAGCACAACGAATTAAATTGGCTTCTGAACTATCAAAAAGAGACACAGGAAACACCTTTTATATTCTCGATGAACCTACTACAGGGTTGCATTTTGAAGACATTCGTGTGCTTATGAATGTTTTAAACAAACTCACTGATAAAGGAAATACTGTACTTATTATAGAACACAACCTCGATGTTATTAAACTCGCCGACTATATCATCGACATTGGCATGGAAGGGGGCAAAAAAGGAGGAGAATTAGTAACTTTTGGCACTCCTGAAGAAGTTGCTCAGCACAAGAAAAGCTACACGGCAAAATTCTTAAGAAAAGAGTTAAAAAATTAAATTCTTAACAATATTCTCGTTTTAATAACTTATTTTTAACATATAACTTTTGATTTTTTAAAATAGTTTGCTTAGATTTATAATCTGATTTTAAGCATTTATTAAAATCAATAGTATTGCCCCCGAAATTATTTGACCATGAGAATAGAAAAACAATCTGTGTTAATTGCAGATAATTGTCCGTTAATTTGCGAGACATACCAGAATATAATATCTAAAATTGCTAGACTAAATCCTAATTTTAGTTTTAACACTGATATTACTTACAATTGTAATGGAGCTTACGACATTGTGAAGAAAACAATTGAAAAAGAAACTACTCTAAATTTTATTGTTTTAGACTTAAAGCTCTCTCCTTCTAATAATAGAAAAATACTTTCTGGAGAAGATCTTGGACTTTTAGTAAGAAAGTTATTACCCAGTACCAAAATAATTATTTGTACTGACTGTAATGACAACTACAGAATTCATAGTGTTTTTAAAAGTTTAAATCCAGAAGGTTTTATTATAAAAAACGACTTAACTTCAAAAGAACTAAAAAACGCAATAAAGAATATAACAAACAATATTCCTTACTACAGCAAAACAGTTTTAAGTCTTTTAAGAAAAGAAGTTTCTAACAACTTTTCTATAGATTCATTAGACCGTAAAATTTTATATGAACTTTCCTTAGGCTCTAAAATGAAAGAAATGCCTAATTACATCCCTCTTTCTGCTGCAAGCATTGAAAAGCGTAAAAGACATCTAAAAAAAGTTTTTAATGTAAAAGCTAAAGGAGATAGGGAGTTGATATTAATAGCCAAAGAAAAAGGCTTTATTTAGAAATAAAAATACGATTTTTCCTTACTTTTTTTATGGTTTTTCTATAAAAAAGATCAAAATCAAAAATTAGTTTTGGGAAAAAATTAAAATAGTTATTCTTTAAAATCCTTTACCATTGAAAGACACATTAATCAATTTAGTACAAAAATTACTTAAGAAAAACAAAATTTCTTTTGACAAAGAAGAGTTGGCTTTTCAAATTCAAAGCCATCCTTCTTATCCGAGTTTACATGCAATAACAGGTGTATTAGATCATTTTAACATTGAAAATGTTGCTGCCGACGTTCCTGTAAATTCAGAAACGCTCTCACAACTGCCCGATTGCTTTATTGCACAAATAAACACCGATTATGGTCAAGATTTAGTTGTTATCGAAAAAAACGACATTGAATACATTATTCATAATTCAGAAAATAAAAAAGAAAAAATATCTGAAGATGATTTTCTTAGTAAGTTTACAGGTATTATCGTAGCTGTTGAAGAAACAGAAAATTATCAAGCACCTAAAGACAATACTAAGCTAGCAAAAGCTGTCGGCTTTTCTCTAATTATTGGTCTAGCATTATTTCATGTATTCAACAACACCTCTTCTTGGTACAGCACTTTCTTTTTTCTGCTATCGATAGTAGGCGTTTTTATTAGCGTTGCCATTGTTAAGCAAGAATTAGGGCTAAAAACCTCTATTGGAGATGCTTTTTGCTCAGGTACTGACGATAAAAAAGACTGTGATGCCGTGTTAACCTCTAAAGGCGCAGAAGTTTTTAAGGGGTATAAATTAAGTGATTTCTGTATCCTTTATTTTTCTGGGTTATCACTTTTAACCTTTATACAAATTTCTAATCCTGTAATATCTTACACTATCAGTTTACTCGCTGTACCTATTACTCTATACTCTTTATACTACCAATACGCTGTGGTAAAAAAATGGTGTCTTTTGTGTTTGAGTATTGTTGGAGTACTATGGCTACAAGCTTTAATTCCCGTTTTAAGCAATAGCTATATAGAGGAATTTGTCGTAGCTGATTTTATTACCTTTGGATTGGTTGCTACTCTAACATGGATTACATGGAACTATATAAAACCTTTATTTACTGAAGTTAATGAACTTAAAAAAGAAAAAATTGAAAGTGTAAAATTCAAAAGAAACTATGCGCTATTTGATAATTTACTTCAAAAATCGCCTCAAATCGACACGCAATTAGATAATAGTCAAGAAATTGTATTTGGCAATCCAAACGCTAACCTAGAATTAACCATTATCACCAATCCTTTTTGCGGACATTGTAAGCCTGTTCATGCCCATGTTGATGAAATTTTTAAAAGGTATCAAGATAAGGTAAAAATCAAGATACGTTTCAACATCAATACAGAAGATAAAGAAAATGATATTGTAAAGATTACTAGTAGGCTTATAGAAATATACAACACCAAGGGTGAAAAAGAGTGCCTAACTGCCATGGACGCTATTTACGAAGGGCAAAAACCTGCCGATTGGTTAAAAGAATGGGGTACCTGTGAAAATAAAGAGCCATATATTGCTGTACTAGAAGAAGAAAAAAAATGGTGTACAGAAAACGCTATCAACTTTACTCCAGAAATATTAATTAATGGAAGATCATTTCCAAAAGAATACAAAAGAACTGATTTAATACTATTTATTGAAGACCTAGAAGAAAATTCTCAAGTTTTAATGAGTAGTATGTAAGCTATATATAAAAGACAAAGCCCCGTAAAGGGCTTTGCATGTTTGAACAAAATTCTCTCGCGAAGAATAGACACAATGGTGAGTGTCTTTAAATGTTCGCCGCAAAAGTAACCTTAATATTTGAATTATGAAAAAACAAATTTTAAACTTAGGTAAAGCTTTAAAAAAAGCGGAACAAAAAAAAGTTAGTGGAGGAGGACATATTATCTCTCCACGTGAATGTTGTGGTGGTACTGGGGGTATAATAGTAAACTCTGTACACTGTTCAATGGGAACTTACGGAACAGATTACTGTAACGGACGATGCTGGGCTTGTTATTAATTAAAAACTAAACATCATGAAAAAACAGATTTTAAACTTAGGTAACGCTTTAAATAAAGCAGAACAAACTCAAATTAATGGAGGTTTAAAATTAAAGCCTACTCTATGTTGTGATCCAGCACTGAGATGCTGTACCACAAGTCATTTAGCTCAAAACAATGCCAGTTGTGGAGGAACATATATTTCAGGCTGCCAATACCATCCAGCAACAGAGTGTTGTATCTAAAAACATTTATCATGAAAAAACAAATTTTAAACTTGGGTACTATTTTAGACAAAGCAACTCAAAAGCTAATTAATGGAGGTGATAATCCTGTAGGTTTTTGTGACGAGAATAACAGTTGCCCTTCTGGTCAATATTGTAACGGATTTTATTGCTATGTAGATAATGATAATGGTGCAGGTGGCAGTAACAATTGTACTCATCCGTGGCAGTTTTGTCCAAATGGCGGCATTAGCTGTACAGGGTGTTAATCAGTAAAAACTAAAGATCATGAAAAAACAAATTTTAAATTTAGGTAACGCTTTAAATAAAGCAGAACAAACCCGAATTAACGGAGGAAGACCAACATATTGTCAATGTGACTCTGACTGTGGAGGTGGACAACACTGTTGTAGTAATATATGTTATTACCCCTCAGCTCCTAACTATCCTACAGGCAATTGCCCTGCTCAACCCTGCCTTAAGTTAGAATAGTTTTCAATTCAAACGTAAGCTCATTTAAAAACCATTGTAACTTTTGAAATATATTATGTAATACATATGATTTATAAGTTGAGCTTTCTTTAATTTTTTAAAAACAACTTTAAACTTCTAAATATGAAAAAACAACTTTTAAACTTAGGTAAAGTTTTAAACAAAGCAGAACAAACTTTAATTAACGGAGGTAGAATGCAATGCGATGCTAATAGAGACCGTATATGTGAAGACTTTGGCTGGAAATGTGCAGAAACTTACTGCCAATTAATGCCTTTTTAATCATGAGAAAATCAATTTTAAACTTAGGTAAAGCTTTAAACAAAGCTGAACAAAAAATTATTAGTGGAGGCGGTCTTAGATCTTGTTCACCCTTTTTTGGTGCATGTCGTTTTAATTCAGATTGTTGTACTGAAGAGAATGATGGCTACCCTGTTCATTGCATCAATAGAGTTTGTATTCCAACATAAAAAGTAGAACCTAAACATTAGGTCTTGAAACCTTTAAAAACTTAACAATGAAAAAACAAATTTTAAAATTAGGTAACGCTTTAAAAAAAGCAGAACAAAAAAAAGTTAGTGGAGGACGTAACCCACTACTTGCATGTTGTGGTGGTACTGGGGGTATAATAGTAAACTCTGCACACTGTTCAATGGGAACTTACGGAACAGATTACTGTAACGGACAATGCTGGGCTTGTTATTAATTAAAAACTAAACATCATGAAAAAACAGATTTTAAACTTAGGTAAACCTTTAAATAAATCGGAACAACAATTCATTAATGGGGGACGTGATCCACAGTGTTGTGGTGGTACAGGAGGTATGGAAATAGATTCTTTACACTGTGAATATGGGCTCTTTGGCACAGATTACTGCAACGGAAAATGCTTTTGGTGCTATTAATCAAAAACTAAAAATCATGAAAAAACAAATTTCAAACTTGGGTACAGTTTTAGACAAAACAACTCAAAAACTAATTAATGGAGGTGACGACATCATTGGTTTTTGTGACTATCAAGGAAATTGCCCAGCTGGAAGTTATTGCGAAAACGATTTCTGTGTCAAAGACCATTCATCGGGAGGTGGACCTGGTGGTGGTGGGTCTGGGTGTATTAATCCTCATAGATTTTGTGAAAACGAGTACGACACCTGTTGCTACTACGCATAAAATAACAATCAATTTAACAATATTAATATTAAAAAACAAAACAAATGAAAAAACAACTTTTAAACTTAGGTAAAGTTTTAAACAAAGCAAAACAAACTCAAATTAATGGAGGTAGAAGGCAATGCGACATCAATGGAGACCGCATATGTGAAGACTTTGGTTGGAGATGTGCAGAAACTTACTGCCAATTAATATCTATTTAATCATGAAAAAACAAATTTTAAGATTAGGAAAAATTTTGCCAAAGGCAGAACAAACTAAAATTAATGGGGGTATAGCTATCGCATGCTACTCTCATGCAGATTGCCCTAGACACATGGGATGCTGTAAAGACAGCCCTTATGTTGGATTATGTATGGAAGGAGAAGATTACAGAATGTATTGTGATAATTAAAAAGCAAAACAAATGAAAAAACAAATTTTAAATTTAGGGAAAGCTTTAGATAAAAAACAACAATCTAAAATTAATGGAGGTTTTTTTTCTTGTGTAAGATCCTCAGATTGCTCAGGTAGATATGATTGTTGCTCAGGAGGTACATGTATAAACACTAGTTACGCCTTTTTGCAACCTTATTGCTCATAATAATTACTATAACTAGGTTAGAAATTGTATATTTCTAACCTAGTTATACATTATAACAAAATTGAACTTGAAAAAATTCCCAAATTACAAACAAACAGAAGCAAAAGATTGCGGACCTACGTGTATAAAAATCATAGCAAAATACTATGGTAAAACCATTAACACGCAACAATTAAGAAAACTCAGTGAAACCACTAGAGAAGGCAGTAGTCTTCTTGGTTTAAGTGAAGCTGTTGAGTCTATTGGTTTTAAATCTTTAGGAATTAAATTAGCCTTTAGTAAACTTAAAGAAGCACCTCTTCCTTGCATTATTCATTGGAATAAAAACCATTATGTAGTTCTTTACAAAATAAAGAAAGATACCGTTTATATATCTGACCCAGCACACGGATTGATTACTTTCAACAAAGAGGAGTTCATACAACATTGGATTGGCAACAATGCTGATGAAAATACAGAAGAAGGAATCGCTTTACTTGTTGAACCAACTCCTAAATTTTACCAAGAAGAATTTGAAGAGGATGAAAAGTTTGGTTTTTCATTCATTTTCAAATACCTATTCAAGTATAAAAAATTTATCGTTCAATTAATCATTGGACTTCTTGCGGGTAGTTTATTACAATTAATACTGCCTTTTTTAACACAAAGTATCGTTGATGTAGGGATTAAAAACCAAGATCTAAACTTTGTGTATTTGATATTATTCGCTCAATTATTCTTATTCATAGGAAAAGCTTCCCTAGAAATTATTCGAAGCTGGATTTTATTACACCTAAGTACTCGGATTAATATTTCGTTAATATCAGACTTCTTTATCAAATTAATGAAGTTACCCATCTCCTACTTCGATGTACGAATGACAGGAGATTTATTACAAAGAATTAACGACCACAAACGTATTGAAAGAATTTTAACCACCTCTTCGTTAACGGTATTGTTCTCTTTTTTCAACCTTATCATATTTAGTTTAGTCTTAGCCTATTATAGCCTTCAAATTTTTGGGGTATTTGTACTAGGTAGTGTACTCTATTTTGGATGGGTGTTGTTCTTCTTTAAAAAACGAAAAGAATTAGACTACAAGCGTTTCTCACAAGTAAGTCAAGAACAAAGTAAAGTAATTGAACTTATCAACGGAATGCAAGAAATAAAGCTTCATAATGCTGAAAGACGTATGCGTTGGAATTGGGAATATGTACAAGCTCGTTTATTTAAAGTAGCCACCAAAAGCCTTGCGTTAGAGCAAACTCAAAGTGTAGGGTCTAACTTTATTAACGAACTTAAAAACATGTTTATTACCGTATTATCTGCCAAGCTGGTTATTGAGGGACAAATTACGCTAGGGATGATGATGGCCATTAGCTACATCGTTGGGCAGTTAAACGGACCGATTACACAGCTAATTAATTTTATGAGAGATATACAAGATGCTCAAATCTCTTTAGATCGACTTGGTGAAATACATAACATGGAAGACGAAGAAAAACCTGGTGATGAAAAAGTAACAAACATTCCTGAAAACGCTTCTATAAAATTAAACAATATTTCATTTAGATATACAGGGGGATTAGAACCTGTCTTAAAAAATTTATCTCTTGAAATACCAGCTAATAAAACCACAGCGATTGTGGGGGTTAGTGGAAGCGGTAAAAGTACACTAATGAAGTTGTTACTCGGTTTTTATCAGGTAGATGAAGGAGATATTATGATTAACAATTTTAACCTCAAAAACATCTCGCAAAGAGAATGGAGGCGAAATTGTGGAGTCGTAATGCAAGAAGGATATATTTTTAATGACTCTATTGCTAAAAACATTGCTGTAGGTGAAGATTTCGTTGATAAAGAAAAATTAGCTCATGCTATTGATGTAGCCAATATTGATGATTACATTGAAGGATTACCTCTCGGATACAATACTAAAATTGGTAGTGAAGGTAACGGACTCAGTACCGGTCAAAAACAACGATTGTTAATAGCAAGATCTGTTTATAAAAACCCAAAGTTCTTATTCTTCGATGAAGCTACCAGCGCATTAGATGCCAATAACGAAAAAGTGATTATGGAAAAATTGAATACCTTTTTTGCGAATAAAACAGCCGTGGTTATAGCACACCGATTAAGTACAGTAAAAAATGCACATCAAATCGTGGTATTGGATAAAGGAAAAATAATTGAAAAAGGAACACACGAAGAACTCATTAAACTAAAAGGAAATTATTATCATCTAGTTAAAAACCAACTAGATTTAGGTAAATAAAAACATTCTATCGCGAAGAATAGACACAAACCTTGAGTGTCTTTAAACGGTTCAAGGATTAATTAAATTTCTAAATTTTTTAATCATGAAAAAATCAATTTTAGACTTAGGAAAAGTCATTAGTAAAGCAGAACTACAACAAATTAATGGAAGTGTTGCTGTTAAAGCAAGTTTCGATTGCTATTGTAATGGTAAGTACGTAGGTAAAGCATCTAGTATTTCAGAATGTTGGAACATGTGTCCTAGTCAAATACAATAATCAAAAAACAATATCATGAAAAAAGCAATTTTAAAACTAGGAAAAGCTTTAAACAAACTAGAACAACAAGAGATTAGCGGCGGAAAAATAAAACCTGTTGCGTGTCTTAGAAATTCAGATTGTGATCACGAGGAATTATTTGGTTGTTGTATGTCTGGAGACTGTTGGTATGTTCTTTTTGGATGTGAATTAGACATCAATAGTTTAAAATAATACATAATCAATTATTTAAACTATTTAATTATGAAAAAAACAATTTTAAAACTAGGAAAAACTTTAAACAAAATCGAACAACAACAAATCAATGGAGGAGCAGTATGCTGGATGCATGGATTTCCTTGTTGTGGAAGATGTAATTATATTACTGGTACCTGCTCTGAACCTTGTGAGCCATTATAATTGGTAATGTAATTTTCCAAAGAGGTAACTATAATACAAACTTCTTAGTATTTAACTTAATAAATTTTAAACATGAAAAAATCAATTTTAAACTTAGGAAAAAACTTAAATAAAATAAAACAAAAATCAATCAATGGTGGAGGAACTCAATCATGCCCTCCTATTGACTGTTACTATGGCAGTCCTGACACAGAGTTATTTGGTGGAGGTGTCTATTGCGGTAGTTGTAGTGACTACAACAACCTTCCTCCTAGCTGTCAAAGCAAAGTTAGAGTTGGACATTATTGCTTCGGTATGTAATTAAAAAAATAAGAAAATGAAAAAATCAATTTCAAAACTAGGAAATACTTTAAACAAAATTGAACAACAACAAATCAATGGAGGGTATTTTATTCCTGTAGGTGATTCAGATGGTGAGTGTGATCAAGAATCACAATCAAAAATTAGGTGTTATCATGGGAGTAACAGAAATTGCGATATGGATGCTATATGTAATAACCAAGGTTACTGTGAATGTGCCGTCTAAAAACAAAATAACATGAAAAAATCAATTTTAAAACTAGGAAATACTTTAAACAAAATCGAACAACAACAAATCAACGGTGGAGGCGGATTTCTATTCCACAAATGCTTTGATTATTTCTTTTGTGCTTTTGACTGCCAAGAGGGTGATGCTTGTGCTGTTCCAAATGGAAGAGGAGGAGTCAACAGAGGAGTTATAAAAAACGGACAGTGTTGCGTGTAAAAAAATAATTATAACAAACTACAGAGAGAAAGTTTAACCTACTTTCTCTCTGTTAAAACATTTTAAAGACTTAATGCCAAACAATTCTAACATAGAAATTAGAAGTGAAGAAGTACAAGAAATCTTAACACATGTACCCAATTGGATGATTCGTTGGGGAAATACCTTACTTCTTTGTCTCATTGTAATACTGTTATTTATTTCATGGTTCGTAAAGTATCCTGATGTAATTTCTACCGAAGTAATGGTTACTACCGCTACGCCTCCTGAAAAAATATATGCAAAATCCACAGGACAATTCGAAACCTTTTTAACTAGCGAAGGCAAAAGTGTTTCTGAAGGAGACATTTTAGCAGTTATTGAAAACAGTGCTTCCTATAAAGACGTATTACTACTTAAAAGTATTGTAGACACTATTAAATTTAATCAACAAAATTTCTCTTTTCCTATTGACGAAGTGCCTCCTTTAATTTTGGGAGATATCACTGCCAGCTACTCGCAGTTTGAAAACGACTATTCCGAGTATGTTTTAAATGAGCAATTAACTCCGTTTAAATCTGAAAATTTTGCGAACCAAATGTCTGTCTTAGAAGCTAAAAGTAGATTGCAAATTTTATTATCGCAAAAAGAACTGAACTCAAAAGAACTCGAATACAAACAAAAAGATTTAGAGCGTAGTAGAAAAATGTTTGAACAAGGTGTTATTTCTGCTAAAGAAAAAGATCAAAGAGAAATAGAATATTTACAAGCCAAACGCGCTTATAAAACCTTAGAATCTTCCATCTCACAAATAAGAGAATTAATTAATAACTCTGCAAAAAACTTAGAAGGAACCTCTATTAAAAAAACACAACAAGATACCCGATTAAAAAAGAAAGCGATTCAATCTTTGTTATATCTTAAAAAAGCAATTAAAGATTGGGAAAAACAATACGCCTTAACTTCTTCTATTAACGGAAAAGTATCTTTTCTTTCTTTTTGGAACAAAAACCAAACTGTGAATATGGGCGACTTAATTTTTACCATTATTCCTGATAAAGGAAACTCTTTTATAGGAAAAATCGAAGCACCTGCCGCTAACTCTGGGAAAATAAAGAAAGGACAAAAAGTGCAAATCAAACTATTAAACTATCCTTCTGATGAATTCGGTGAATTAAATGGAACCGTAAAATCTATTTCGTTAATTCCTAATGAAGAAGGGAATTATCTAGTTGATGTACAACTACCACAAGACTTAAAAACAACCTATAACAAAACCATTCCTTTCAGACAGGAAATGAAGGGAGCAGCAGACATTGTTACTGAAGATTTACGTTTGATAGAACGTTTTTTCTATCAACTTAAAAATATTATTAAATAAAAAATTCTTTCGCGAAGAATAGACACAAACCTTGAGTGTCTTTAAACAGTTCAAGGGTTAATTAATTTTTTAAATTTTTTAATCATGAAAAAATCAATTTTAAACTTAGGTAAAGCTTTAAATAAAACTTCCCAAAAACAAATTAATGGTGGTTATCCTGCAATTCCTGATGAACAAAAATGTAAAGATTATTGTTTGTACGAACGTTTTGATGGAGTCTTTTATTTAGGCTGTTGCTCTTATTAGAGCTGAGTAAAGGATTCTCTTAAACCTCCTTAATAGGTAGAGGGAATTTTTCCCTATATCTTAATCTCAAAATACAATACAAAGTATGTGAGTTGGTATCCAGTTAACTTTAACCCAGAACACCTATGCCTATATAATTTAAAATAAAGGTAATATAACAATCCTTCACTTTCTTACCAAAATGAAAGGACCAGCAGACATTGTAACTGAAGATTTACGTTTGATAGAACGTTTTTTCTATCAACTTAAAAATAGTATTAAATAAAAAATTCTTTCGCGAAGAATAGACACAAACCTTGAGTGTCTTTAAACTGTTCAAGGGTTAATTAATTTTTAAATTTTTTAATCATGAAAAAATCAATTTTAGACTTAGGAAAAACTTTAAATAAAGCATATCAAAAACAAATCAACGGAGGAGATATGCAAGCTACCTGTGAAGATTTGGGATGGAACGAATATACATGTCCTTATGCAACCTCTCAACAGCGAGCATCCGAAGGTTACAGAAGATGTTGTTAATGTAAAACTTTGAGAAATGAAGAGGTAAAAAGGGATATAAGAAAAATACTTTTGCAAAGGTTCTAATTGAAAGTATGCAGAAATGGTATCGTACTAATTTACGACAATGCATTTTATTCTTTTGAAATTTCTAAAAACTATGTGTGAGGAGAAATTCTAATTCTCCTCACTTTAAACAAATTGAATCGTACATTATTTGTTATTAAACAAATCAAAACCGACATAGAAATTAGAACTAAAGAGGTTCTAGAAACCTTATCCCATATACCAATTAGCTAATTCATTGAGACAACATCATGCTTATTTGTCATGCTATATTGCTGTATTCATAAAATGCAATGATTTAATTTTTCTACTGTAGTGATAATTATCAACACTACGACTAGTGAAAAAATCTAAGTAAAAATAAGAAGGATAATTCCAAACCTTTTTCATAAAGAAAGACGATAGTGTTTCTGAAAGAGATGTTCTAGCTGCTATTGAAAACAATGCTTCCTGTAAGGATACATTATTACTTAAAATTATTGGAAAAAACTATTAAGATTAAATCGACAAAAGACTCAAAACAACCTATAACAAAACCATTCCTTTCAGACAAGAGATGAAAGGAACAGAAGACATCCTAACTGAAGATTTACGCTTGATAGAACGTTTTTTCTATCAACTTAAAAATAGTATTAAATAAAAAAATCTCTCGCGAAGATATAGACACAAACCTTGAGTGTCTTTAAACGGTTCAAGGATTAATCAAATTTTTAAATTTTTAATCATGAAAAAATCAATTTTAAACTTAGGAAGAACTTTAAACAAGATTGACCAAAAACAAATTAACGGAGGTAGCTATAGAACGCAAGAAGAGTGTCTTGCCGCAGGTTGTTTTTGGGGGTTAGACGCTTACACAAACAAGTGGAGGTGTGTTTGTCCACTATTCTAAATATAAAAGAAAATAAAAAACTCTTTTAACCTAATAAATAACATTGTAAAACAAAAACCTTGAGTATCTTTTAAAAGGTTCAAGGATTAATTAAATTTTTAATCATGAAGAAATCAATTTTAATTTTAGGAAAAGTTTTAAACAAAAAAGAACTAAGAAAAATAAACGGGAAACTTGGAAATACTTGTGATGGTCCTGAAAAATACTACGTAAACAATTGTAGAGAATGTATAAATACTATTCTACCAGGAGCTCCAACATTCTGCTTCAACAATTGCTGTGTCATGGCATACTAATTAGTTTCTTTACTCTCGTAGTAAGTATTGAATAAAAAGTAAAAATTCTTTCGCGAAGAATAGACAACAAGCCTTGAGTGTCTTTAAACGGTTCAAGGATTAATTAAATTTTTAAATTATGAAAAAATCAATTTTAAACTTAGGTAAGACTTTAAGTAGAAACGAACAACAAGAAATTAAAGGAAAAGGTCACATAACGACTCGATGTAGTAAAATACAAGATGAAGCAACGTGTGTTGAAAATCACTGTTTTTGGGGCAAGAACAGTAGTGGTGGTGATTGGTATTGTTCATACCCAGGACTGCCTCCTTTATAATTGAAAGAACTTAGTAGGAAATATTTCCTGTATTATTTTTATTTTCCCCCTGTGAACTAGCATTTTAGTCTTATTTACTATTAAATATTTTTAAAAAAGTAAAAGCACTAATAGGCATTGAGTTTCCTAGGGATTAAACAACTTTAAATTTTTAATGATGAAAAAATCAATTTTAAACTTAGGTAAAGCTATAAGCAAATCTAAACAAAAACAAATTAGTGGTGGAAATGATGCTCCAATGGGTGACTGTTATGAACCAGGAAGCTACCCTCTTATTCTAATTGGTCATGCTCCTTGTGACGGAGTAAGTACATGTCCAGGTGGAGGATTACCCTTTTGTTTTGCTACGTTCTAATTCAATTAAGAGCCGTAGAGGACTCACCCTTCTATTTTAATTAAAGATCAAAACATTTTTATCTTTATTAGAAAAAGAAAATGGTATTAGTTAAACTAATATTATAAGACCGTTGCAGGAATAACATTCTGGTTATTATTGTAATAAAAAACGATTTCCTTTTGTGAAAAACGATTTTAAACATAAAAATAATTAGATTTTTATCTTTTTTGTAAAAAATACAAAAGCGCAGATAAACTATGCTTTTCAACCCTGCAACGGTCTTACTACTATAAAACTAAATTATTTCTTTCACACTCGAAAGGAAAGGAATAGTAAACATTATAACTAAAAATTCACGTTTAATAAAATACTTTTCTATCAAACTAAAAATATAATCAAATAAAAAATTCTTTCGCGAAGAATAGACACAAGCCTTGAGTGTCTTTAAACGGTTCAAGGATTAATTAAATTTTTAAATTTTTAATCATGAAAAATCAAATTTTAAAATTAGGTAAAGTTCTAAACAAAACTGAGAGACAAAAAATTAATGGAGGCAGGGAAGTAAACTGTATTCACTATGCTATCTGTCCACCATATAACGAAGTTTCATGCATCATTATAGCAGGGAGGTGTTACTACAATGGATAAAATCTATAAAAGATAAATTTTAAGTTTAGAAAAATTTATTAGTAAAACTGCCATAATTTCGTATACATAAAAATATAGTAATCATTGTTCTTTTATGTACTAGATTGCATCGCTTTTGATACTTTACCTATTAATTGAGTATAAGAATCATCTATAAAATACTAATAAATGAGTGTTATGATTTATAATTTATTAAACAAAAATTAACTTTAAATCATGTAACGTTTCTAACAAAATAGAATTGTTTGTAAATCTTCACTTAAAATATGTAAAAACTTGTAGCTATAACAACCAAAATTTTAAGATTCCTTCTAAAAACAAAAAGAAGCTATTGATATAGCTACAAGATGATTGCGTTTGATAGATTCTTTTTCTGTCAACTTAAAAAATAGTATTCAATATAAAATTCTTTCACGAAGAATAGACACAAACCTTGAGTGTCTTTAAACGGTTCAAGGATTTATTAAATTTTTAATCATGAAAAATCAAATTTTTAACTTAGGGAAAGTACTCAATAAAAAAGAACTAAAAAAAATTAAAGGAAGTGTTGGTTTTGGTGAGTTCGGATGTAATACAGATTTAGATTGTGATTCGTATAGACTAAGATGTTGTCATGGGGTTTGCTTAAGCTTTGACTCTCAATACGACGCTTTCTGCAATATTGTTTAAACACTAGAATCAATTAAAACTTATAATAAAAAGAAGAATTTGTAAAAGAACATCTAAAAAATTCTTTCGCGAAGAGTGGACATGAACCTTGAGTGTCTTTAAACTGTTCAAGGATTAATTAATTTTTAATTTTCTAATTATGAAAAAATCAATTTTAAACTTAGGGAAAACCTTAAACAAAGTTGAACAAAAACGAGTACAAGGAGGTATGGTAATACTTAGATGCTCTTCTGGAAATTGCTATTCAGACAATTGGGTCTCTGGTGGCACTTCTGAAGGTGATACATGTGCTGTATTATTTGGCTACGGAGATTACTGTCGAGGTGTAATTAATAATAATGAATGCTGCATCAATTAAAATTAATAAAATTATGAAAAATCAAATTTTTAACTTAGGTAAAATTCTTAGTAAACCTGAACAAAAAAAAGTAAATGGAGGTAATGATGAACCCAACTCTAGAGGTTGCTACGAGCAGCCTGTTGCCGATGTGGAATGTATAAGCCCATGGGTGTACGTTTCTGGTTGCGGTTTTACTTGCATGATTGCTCCTACATGGCCTTAATTCTAAAGAACTAAGGTATACTAGAATAAAAATGAATTTGAATAAATAAAAAACGATACGTGATATGAGTCAAATAGTATCTGTTATTTGAATGTATTTACATTCTTACTTGAAACTAATTCATTTTTAAAATGGCATTCTCTAATGTTTTATCAAAAAACAGACACAAACCTTGAGTGTCTTTAAACTGTTCAAGGATTAATTAATTTTTAATTTTTTTAATCATGAAAAAATCAATTCTAAACTTAGGTAAAGCTTTAAATAAAACTTCCCAAAAACAAATTAATGGTGGAGCTAATTATGGTGGTGGCTGCTATCAAAAATCTGTTCATATATGTTGCCAGTACTATTCTTGGGGAGAGTTTTGTGATGCAGGTAAGTGTGGTACGTTCGGTTGTTTTTGGTATTAACCTTAAAAATTTTTAATCATGAAAAAATCAATTTTAAACTTGGGTAAAGCTTTAAACAAAACTTCCCAAAAACAAATTAATGGAGGGATTAACTATGGTGGTGAGTGCTACCAACTGCTTGATAATACATGCTGTCAATATTACTCTTGGGGAGAATTTTGTGATACTGGACGGTGTCGTGGAGACGGTTGTCATTTTTATTAATCTCAAATTTTTAGTCATGAAAAATCAATTTTAAACGTAGGAAAAGCTTTAAATAAAGCTGAACAAAGAAAAGTAAATGGAGGTCTTGACCCTTATTTATGCACCCTTAACGACCCTTGTTTTATTTATGATAGTGGGGGTATATGCACAGATGTGTGTATGCACGATCCAGATGGACAATAACAGTAAGAATTAAATATCTGCTTTTAAGTTAATTTTGAAGCTGGCTTTAAAATTACGACTTGTTTTTTAAGCTTTAATTATCAACAATATGTGTTTTTAAATATTAGAGTATAAGAAACGACAAAGTATACATGAAAACTGAGAGTTTCCTTAAAACTGTATGTAAAAAATTCTTTCGCGAAGAATAGACACAAACCTTGAGTGTCTTTAAACTGTTCAAGGATTAATTAAATTTTTAAATTTTTAATCATGAAAAAATCAATTTTAAACTTAGGTAAGGCTTTAAACAAAGCGGAACAAGAAAACATTAATGGAGGATGGGTATATGCCCCAGGAGATGGCAAAAGTTGTGACTTTTGGGGGTGGTGTGAAAACGAATTTGGTAGATGTCACTACTGCGGAGTTTGATGCGGTTTAATTAAC